>JAJZKL010000113.1 GCA_021804185.1 Thermoplasmata archaeon
CTGGGAGGGCGATATCACATTCGTTATCAGGAAAGATGACTCCTTTGACAGTGATGCCTACCTCTATCTGGACCTTCATCACGGAGAATGCAGGGGTTTCAAATTTTCAATGGATTCTTCAGTGGTCCCTGAGTCGGAATTCAAGTATGTTGGAAAATACTCCAACTGGATGCGGCTTATCAACAAGGAAATAGACCCGATTCAGGGCATCCTGACAGGGAAGTTCAAGCTTGAAGGGTCCATGATGAAGATCATGAAGTTCACCAAAGCAGCAAAGGAAATGGTCAGCACCGCTTCAACTGTGAACCTAGAGTGATAACCCAATGTGGTTTTTCAGATCACCTTCGGTTGTCTTTGGTGAAGACGCATTATCCTTCCTTAATACCCTTGACTTCAGGAAGATTGCAATTATCACTGATGAGAACATAAAAAAAGCCGGGCTGTTGGATATGCTCAGGAAAGATCTCCCTGAGGAATCAGAATCAATGGTTGTTTCGGATATCCCTGAGGAACCAACACTTTCTGACATAAAGGAAAGGGTTGCAGCAGTACGGGAATTTGCCCCGGATCTCGTCATCGGCCTTGGGGGAGGTTCAAGCATGGATGCAGCAAAATCAATTTTCACGCTATATGAACGCCCTGACCTTGACATTTATGACATCACTCCAATGGTCAAACTGAACCTCAGGAATAAGTCCAGGCTCATCCTGATCCCTACAACCAGCGGCACAGGATCCGAATGCACATGGGCTGCCGTCCTCAGTGATGAGGATCATACAAGGAAGAATGAACTGGCTTCGCCAGAGATTATTGCTGATTACGCCATCCTTGATCCAGCCCTGGTGAGGAAACTCCCTGGAGGAATATCAAGGAACACAGCAGTTGACGCAATCACCCATGCGGTGGAAGCAAGGAGCAACCAGTGGAGTAATTACTACTCGGATATTTTCGCAGAGAAAGCAATGGAACTCATTACCCGCAGCCTGCCTGTGGTCCTGAAGGATCCAGATAACCTTGCAGCAAGGGAAGAGGTGCACGTTGGTGCCTCCATGGCCGGAACTGCTTTCTCCAACTCGCAGATTGGACTGGCACATGCAATGGGGCATTCACTGGGAGCACATTTCAGGATCCCCCATGGCATAACTGTGGCACTTTATCTCCCGCAGGTGGTTGAATTCAGCGAAACGGAAGCAAAGGATAGTTACCATGCCCTCATGATGAAGATGCCTGAAAAATACAGGAAAGGTAACCTGGCAGATTCGCTCAGGGAGTTTTTCAGGGATGTGGGACAGCCCCTGAACATAAAGGACTGTAATATTGATGAATCAGAATACAGGGAGAATATGGAATCACTGATCTCTCTTGCGGAGGAATCGACGGGTGGCGTTACCAACCCAAGGGAGGCATCGTCATCCCAGTTGAAGATACTTTTTGAAAATGTTATTTAAAAGGTGAGAATGAATGGAAGTTTTTGGAAATTATATTGACGGAAAAATCGACGAGGATGGAGAAGAGACTACTCTCCTTTCTCCTGTTGATGGATCAGAATTCGGGAAACTGTATCTGGCCAACGAGGAAAAGACAAAGGAGGCCATAGACAGCTCAGAAGCCGCGTTCAGGAAATGGTCAAAGACAACACTGAAGGAAAGGCAGGATATCCTCTCCAGACTCCTCAACATCGTGGAGGAAAAAGCAGAGAGATACGCATGGCTTGAAAGTGCCAATACGGGGCGTACATTGAGGCAGAGCACTTTCATGGACGTTACAATTGCTATCGAGCACATCAGGTATTTTGCCACAACAAAGGAATTCGTGGAATCTAGGGAAATTGAGCACCCGGAATATCCTGGAACCAAGGGGATAATCCAGCACAGGCCCATGGGCGTGGTTGCCGGTGTTGCACCCTGGAATGTGCCACTGCTCATGGCAGTATGGAAGATCATGCCAGCCCTTCTCACCGGAAACACAGTAGTGCTGAAACCCAGCCATTACACCCCGGCAACGGCCTTTGAACTCGCAAAGGATCTCAGTTCTGCGGGACTTCCTCCCGGTGTACTCAACGTTGTAACAGGGGAAGGCTCGGTAGTGGGTACGACCCTGTCAAAGAGCGAGAAGATAAGATTGCTCAGTTTCACCGGCTCCACGGCAACTGGGAAAAGAGTTACCCGCGATGCAGGGGGCACCCTGAAGAAGATCCTTACGGAGCTTGGTGGAAAGTCACCAAACATCGTGCTTGAGGATGCAGATCTGGACAAGGCTGCAAAAGGAGTTCTATTCGGCATCTTCCTTCATTCAGGGCAGCTCTGTGAAAGCGGCAGCCGGCTCCTTGTACAGGATACCGTGAAGGACAAGCTTCTCAGCAGGATAAAAACCTACATGGAGAGAATGAAGCCCGGAAACCCACTGGATATGGAAACAGATATTGGTGCCATAACCACAAAGGACCAGAGAGGGAAGATCGAGGCACTGTACAACAAGGGACTCCAGGAAGGGGCAAAGTTATACTTCTCCCAGAGCCTTGGATCAAGTGTTCCGGAGAAAGGATTCTACTTCCCACCTACCGTGCTTTCTGAGGTGAGCAATTCCATGGAGATTGCACAGGAGGAAATATTCGGGCCAGTGCTCACCGTGACTGAATTCCATTCCGAAGACGAAGCTGCCGATATTTCCAACAACTCAAAATATGGACTTGCAGCTGGCATATGGTCCCAGAATTCCCGCAGGGCCACGGATCTTGCAAACCTCATCGATTCCGGCACTGTATGGATAAACGATTACCACATGATTTCTGCCGCAGCACCAAGAGGAGGCTTCAAGGACAGTGGAATCGGAAGGGAACTGGGCCTGGACGGAATAATGGAATACACACAGACAAGGCATCTTTTCTATGGATCCGATGAAAACGCACTGGGAGAAATTGCAAGGGGACTGGTTGTAGCCAACCAGGACTGAACTCTTCCCCCAACCTTTTTACTGTAGAATTGTTCCACAAACTCTAATATTTATCCGGCAATATATTGCCCGGTATGAATTTTTTCAACGATGACTTTGTGGGAAACATAGTTGTGATGATCATAGGCCTGGTGATCCTTGGTGTAGGAGCCCAGGTTTTCATTGCGGGCGCATATGTTTCAACCTTCAATTATTATCTGACCATAGTTCTCATGGCTGCAGGAGCCATCCTCATTGGTTTTGCACTCAAACTGCTTTTTGATCTTGTTGAACACATCAAACCCGGTCTGAGACGAAGGAACTAGAGTGCTGCCGGATCTTCATGGTAATGTACTTTTAACATTTTTTCCGGATATTTCCTGTAGTGGAGATACATTGCCAGTGACATTAGCAGAAGAACAAACGCAGTGTTGGGATCTGTTCCATAACCGCCGAGAATACCGAAATCCTGTCCTATAATCCAGATAACCGCAGAGACAACAATGGTAACCTTTGATGCAAGTCCTGGTCTGAAAAGCCAGATTGCACCGGTTGAGCCCATTACAAACACAAGGATAAGGTTCCAGGGAACGATATTTGCGGACAGGAATAATGCAACGTCGTACAGGAACAATGACAGTATCCTGGGTTCATAGATTATGGTATATGATCCTGTTACGGAAGCAATAGCGCTGTTTATCCAGTAGCCATTGGCTGGAATTGCCTGGATAATTGCTGAAACGATGAAAACCAGTGCCAGGGTGTATTTGAGAATCCTGATCTGGGTGATCTGCCTGAAATTGAAAACCAGAACCAGTGATGAAATGGCATAAAGAAGTGCTGCACCAGGGAAACCTGTGAGAATGCTCATGCCAATGCCTGGAGCACCAAAGTCCTCACCCATTATCCATATGGAAATGGCCCAGAGAAAAGATATTGCTGCAATGACTGAAACATACTTCCTGGATTTCAGTGTAAGGAACGATAAACCGAGGAATATCTGGATTACTCCTGATACAGCATCCATCAGGCTGCCACTTGTTGTCCATACCATGATAATTGGGTGAATGAATGGCTGGATGCCTGCTGGCAGAGCCTGCAAAGTGGGAATCAGGACAAATGGTGCGAAACCGAATGACATTTCAGGCTGTATCTGCAGTATGCCATCGAGAAGCCAGAGACCTCCGAGAAATATCCTGACATAATTCCAGAGACCTGACTCCGCGGGATGTAACTTCCTGTCAAAGTGTCTGATGATGAAAATTACAGGTATAGTATAAACCAGCAGGAGAATCGTATAAAGGTAGAATGTTCGCACCATCATTATGGGCATGCTGAATTCAGAAACATCTGCAAGGAAAAGAAAAATGAGAACCGAAGAAAGAACCAATGAGATAATTCCTGTTGGCAGGAAATTTCTGATTGTTTTTTCTGTAATCATGCTGGGAAGATTCCCATTGTGGTTATCTTTCCCTACACTAAGATATTAGGGTTGTTTAGAATTGGAATCAGGTGAAATAAACTATTAATTAATCAATAGCCGAGACAGCATTGCATTTCCAGAATACAGCCACATCTGGGACACATGCTTGCATACCTGTATGTCCTGCAGTGATTGCAGTCACAACCTTTCTCCATGCAGTCTGCACACATATTGATTAAGTTATGTTTGCGGAACTATTAGAAAATGTTTTAGCAGTTCCAGCAACAATGGAACAGAAAAATTCCAATTTCCGGATCATAAAATGAAAGCTTTGCAGTCCCTGTCAGCCTCAAAGGCGAGATTGACCATATTAACCACAACTGCACCATCCTTGCCTGTGGCAATGTGGCTCTCCCTGCCCTGAACCAGGTCTGCAAATGATCTCACCTCTTCCCTGTAGACATTGACGCCCCGGAAATCTTTGATTTTCTTACCATCCCTGATAAGAGAAGATTCCACAGAAGTTGAAAAAACACTGGTTGCAACAATAGTTCCGTTTGTTCCGTATACTGTAAGATTGTTCATGGGGCTTTTCACTGCCCTTGAAGCTACAATGTCTGCTACAGTAGGACCATACTGAAGGGTAACGTGCTCCGTTGTTTCAATGACTTCCCCTTTTGGATCTCTGAAAGCACTGATACGATCAGGATATTTTCCCATGATGTAATTGAATGTGTCCATAACATGAACTCCGGTTCCCATTACTGCACCTCCTCCAACTTTCTCATCCTCTCTCCACCACCTGTTGTCCGGATTGTCATAACTTCTTGGAGATAGGGAAGCCCACATCCCGGTTATGTATGAAATGTCCCCCAGA
>JAJZKL010000114.1 GCA_021804185.1 Thermoplasmata archaeon
CATGGTATCTTGATTTCAAGGCTTTCTGTTGTCGGTATGGAACCCGTTCCCTTGCAGACCTTGCAAGGTGTAACCGGAATAACTCCTCTCCCATTGCAGGTTTTGCATGTGGTCACTGAAACCATCCTGAAGAAACCCTGCCCCTGCACAACCCTCTGTTGCCCGGTTCCATTGCACGTGGGACATCTTTTAAGTTTCCCGCCTTCCGCCCCCGTGCCTTTGCATTCTTCACAGGGAGCATTTCTTCGGTACTTTACAGTTGTAGAGTTTCCCTCAAATGCATCCCTTAAAGTAATTTTTAAGTCCGTCAGAAGATCAAGGTTTGGTCCGTTGTTGCCGAAACCTCCGAAAAAGCTCTCATTTCCTCCTCCAAAACCAGATCCTCCACCAAATATCCTGTCGAATATGTCTCTCAGGTCACTGAAGTCACCCTGATGAGAGAAATCCTGCCAGGTGAAGTCAGATCTGCCGGAACCGAAATCAACTGATCCAGTCTGGTCGTACATCTTCCTCTTGTTCTCATCAGACAGGACTTCATACGCCTCGCTGATCTCCTTGAATTTTTCTTCTGCCTGTGCCTTATTTTCAGGATTTGCATCAGGATGGTATTTTCTTGCCAGTTGCCTGAATGCCTTCTTTATCTCATCCTGGGATGCTGTTTTCTCCACACCTAGGGTCTGGTAATAATCTTTTGCCATTATGCCTGTTCCTCAGATCGCGATTACTTGTCCTTGAAATCAGCGTCAACTACCTTTTCGTCATCCTGTCCCGGATCAGGGCCAGCTTCCTGCCCGGGTTGTTGCTCTGACTGTTGCTCTCCTTCATTTGGGGGAGGAGTCTGGGACTGGTACATCTTCGCTCCAACCTCCTGTATCTGCTTGGAGAGCTTCTCTGAGAGTTCATCTATCCTTGCCAGATCCTTGTCAGAAATTGCTTTCTTCATATCTGCGGCAATGGACTGGATATCCTTTCTGGTTTTCTCGTCGATCTTGTCTCCGGCATCGCTGAGGGTTTTCTCAACAGTATAGACCAAAGTTTCTGCAGCATTGACTTTCTCTATCTCTTCCCTTTTCTTTCTGTCTGTTTCGGCAAACTCTTCTGCCTGTTTCTTCATCTTTTCTATTTCCTCTTTGGAAAGTTTGTTTGATGCTGAGATCGAGATACTCTGGCTCTTCCCGGACCCCTTGTCTGCAGCAGATACATTTAGTATTCCGTTGGCGTCAATATCGAATGTAACCTCAATTTGTGGGATTCCCCTCGGGGCCGGAGGTATTCCCATTAAATTGAACATACCAAGGGAAACATTATCTGCAGCCATTGACCTCTCACCCTGGACTATGTGTATTGTAACTGCAGTTTGCATATCTGCAGCGGTAGTGAATATCTGTGACTTCTTTGTTGGAATGGTTGTGTTTGCAGGAATAACCGGAGTTGAAACTCCTCCCAGGGTTTCTATGCCAAGTGTAAGAGGTGTTACGTCAAGCAGCACTATATCCTTGATATCACCTGACAAAACTGCTCCCTGTATAGCTGCACCAATTGCAACGCACTCCATTGGGTCAACTCCGCCCTCAGCTTTTCTACCGAAAAAGTCTTCAACGAACTTTTTCACCATGGGGATCCTGGTAGGTCCTCCAACCAGAATTATCTTCGCAATGTCACTCTTCTGGAGTTTTCCGGCTGATATTGCCTCCTCCAGTGGATGCTTGCACCTGTCCACTATTGGCCTGATGAGTTCCTCGAATTTTGACCGGGTTAGTGTGTACTGTAAATGCTTCGGTCCGGTTTGATTTGCTGTAATGTAGGGAAGGTTGATTTCGGTAGTCATGGTAGTTGACAATTCTATTTTTGCTTTCTCTGCTGCGTCCTTGAGTCTGATATACGCAGATTTGTCCGTTGAAAGATCCATCCCTTCCTTTTTCTTGAAGTCGTCCACAAGGAACTTTATGATAGCCTCATCCATGTCAGTTCCACCAAGTTTTGTATCTCCAGATGTGGAAACGACCTCAAAAACGCCTTCACCGAAGTCCATAATTGTAACATCCAGTGTGCCTCCTCCAAGGTCAAACACAAGTATCTTCAGGCTTTCATTCAGCTTGTCGATTCCATAGGCCAAAGAAGCAGCCGTTGGCTCGTTTATGATTCTCTTGACATCCAGTCCTGCTATCATCCCGGCATCTTTTGTGGCCTGTCTCTGATTATCATTGAAATACGCAGGGACTGTTATAACCGCGTCCTTTACAGGTTCGCCCAGGAAAGCCTCTGCGTCCCTCTTTATTTTCTGCAGAATGAAAGCAGATATCTGCTGGGGGGTGTACTCCTTTCCATATGCCTTGAACTTGAAATCTGTCCCCATTTTCCTTTTTGCTGCATAAATTGTGCCCTCGGGGTTCAGGAGCGCCTGTCTCCTGGCTGGCTCTCCAACGAGAAGATCACCCTCCTTTGTGAAAGCCACATAACTCGGGAATGATTTTCCCCCGATTGATACGCCTTCCGCACTGGGAATTATGGTTGGTTTCCCTGATATAACAACAGCTGCAGCCGAATTGCTTGTACCTAAATCTATTCCTATTGTTTTTGCCATAAAAATCACCTTTTTCCAACTATCACTTTTGATGTCCTCAACACTTCATCATTTAACTTGTATCCCTTCTGTATCTCTTCATAGACTATTCCATTTTCGCCTTGATCTGTAACGGCAAGAGCCTCATGAAGATAGGGATCGAATTTCTGCCCTTTTGCATTTATTGGAACGAGTCCGTAGGAGGAAAGTATCCTGCCAAGCTGATCTCTCAGCGGAGCAAGAAATGCCCTCTGTTCCTGGCTGATATTTGCAGAATCAAGAGAATCCATGAAAGGAAGGAGGTTCTTCACCATGTCCCGGTTTGAGGTTTTAATGGCATAGTTCAACTCCCTCTCCTTTGCCTTCAGGTAATTCTCCATTTCTGCCCTTTGTCTAATGTAACTGTCTTTTATATTCTTTATCTCGTCCTTAAGATCAACATTTTCCTTTTCAAGTCTTCGTGCTTCCCTGTAATACTGTGTCATAGTCCTGATCCTGCTTTTTTCCAACTCGTAAGTTATGGTGTTATTGTAGATATTCTTATTTTTTGTTTCAGAAGACATTTACAAGTAAATTTGTTCTTCTATATAAACTTGACTAATATTTCACTTTAATCTCCTTAATGATATAAAGTGTCTCGTCAATGATTTATGCTGTCTAACGGCTGTCCGGCTGACAATTTTGAATAATCCTTCGGAGTATTTCAGCATCCCGGTATCAGAAATTACAACCGCACAGTATGCATCATTTTTCAGCAAATCGTGAAATTTAATGAATGCTTTCTCATAAAGCTCTTCGATGCCGTAATTTGCTATCTCAGCACTTCTTCCATATGGGAGATCGGTTGCAATGCCGTCATAGGAACCGTCAGGTCCCAGCTTGAAGAAATCTCCGTGAATAATGCGTGAATTCCTGATTTTCATGTACTTCAGGTTCAATCGTGAACCTAATACCATGTTAAGGGAAGCATCATTTCCAACAGACTTTCTTCCGGTCAACGATGCCTCAATTAGAATACCGCCTGTTCCACAGAATGGATCGATAACGAGTCCTCCAGTTGGAACTCTTGTCAGGTTAACCAGGAAACGCGCATATTTGGGGTGAAGTGAAACCGGGGAGAAAAATGGCCTCATTGGAGCCCTTCTCATTTCAAACTCTCTGACAGGTCTCTCGTATTGAACAAGACAGAGGTACCAGGCTCCTGAATGTATTATTCTGACAAGGAAATCCGGATCTTTGAATGAAACTCTCCCCTTACCATTGAGTAAATCACCAAGGAAAGGTTCAACCGTCTGGTCGTGGCATTTCCCGGAATCCCAGAATCTAACAAAGAACTTTCCTGCAGGAAGTTCGAATCCCCTGAATTTTCCGGGCTCATCAGCTACCATCAGCACTCTCGAGACCCTGTTAACAAATGCGCAAATCCCAATGTGTACAGGATTACCAGTTATGAGGCAGAAGTAAGGGTTGTCTTCAACAATCTCAAAATCATGGAAGGTACTTTTCACGGATTCAAGTTCATTTAAGAACGCAGAGCTGTTTTCTCTGCTTTTCTCAATAAGAAAAAGGTTATTCTCCATCTAATTCTTTTGGTTTTCCTGAGATTTTTTAATTTCCTTTGCAAGATCGGCATCCAGGTTTTCATATATCTTGCTCAGTTTTTTGATAGATCTTTTAACTGCCGCCTGTGGTTTTCCAGTTTTTACCTTAACATAAATTTTCGGATTATCGATAATGGGGTGCTTTATGTAATATCTTGCCTCTTCCACCTGTTCATCACGTATAAGTTCATCTGCAAGCGGTCTCAAAATAGTGTTGTCATAATTTATCATTTCCATTGTTATGCTGTTCTTTTCCTTTGACACTACTTTCAGTTTGGAATCCATATGAAGAGGATATTGGATATGCATATTTATTCTTTTATGGAACCGTTCCGGAAAATTCCGTATCAAAACTTAAAGAAGCACCAGTCAAAACTGGTTTTTGAAAGGGCAGCCACAGTGCGTGATACTTGAACAAACCGAACCATTGAACCTCATATCCAGGAACGGAATAAATTAATAAGGGTCCCAGACCATACATCGGAGAAAATGACAAAAAAACTTACAGTTGCATACTTTGGAATTGCGGCTATGATTGCCGCATGGCTGACCATTTTTCTTTCTGCTGCACTAAATCCGTGGTTCAGGTTTACCGGTAATGCCCTAAGCGATCTTGGAGGAGGCAACCTCATAATGAACGGCCATCCGGCCCCGACAGACCCTTTTGTCTACAATGTGGGGCTCATGGTTACCGGGGTGCTTATAGCCATTTTTTCAGTATCAGTTATTCTCAAGGCCAGAAATAAGCTTGAGATAATGGGTTCATCCTTCTTCATGATTTCAGGACTGTTTCTTGCACTGATTGGAATTTATCACGAGGGAACTTATCCTCACGATTTTGTATCTATATGGTTCTTCATATTGAGCTCCATTTCCTACGCCGCAATAGCCTTATCACTGATTATCGGAAGATTCAGGGGAAGTGGAACCATTTTAGCTGTGTTGCTTATTGCCTCATGGATTGCCTTTGCAGTCGTCCCATGGGGTTCAGTTGCAGAGGATGAAATGTTCGGAGTTGCAGTCATAGATATTTTTGTCATTTTCTCCGATGTA
>JAJZKL010000115.1 GCA_021804185.1 Thermoplasmata archaeon
TAACGATTATTGTGGGAATGATGATATATTACTTTGAAAAGGAAGTGGGTAGCAAAAAGCTTGAGCTGATGGAGGGCAAGAACACAGATGGCATTCACGAAGAGGGATGATCCAGTTATCTGTAAAATTAATTACAGGATAAACATTCAAGACAGGCAATGAATTTCTACGATGAGGTTTCCTCCAGAATCAACAACGGGGAGATCAGGAACAAGAGTGAACTTCAGGCGGTGAAGCTTCAGCTTTCAAGAAAATATTCGCTGGACCATATACCCTCAGATAGTGAGATTCTAAATACTTCCATGATCCAGAAGGAATTTCAGGGGCTCTTAAGGATAAAACCTACAAGGACTGTGTCAGGTGTTGCAGTTGTGGCTGCCATGACATCTCCAGAGATATGCCCACACGGAAGATGCATATTCTGTCCGGGTGGTGTGGAAAATAATTCACCACAGGCATATACCGGCTATGAGCCTTCCGCCCTCAGGGGCAGGGCTAACCAGTATGATCCATACAATATAGTTTTCAACAGGCTCAAGCAGCTTGAAACCATTGGGCACGACACAAGCAAGGTAGACCTTATAATAATGGGAGGGACTTTCACTGCACGATCCAGGGAATACCAGGAATCATACGTTAAGGGATGCATTGATGCAATGAATGGTTTTGTATCCGGGAGTCTTGCAGATTCAATAACGAGCAATGAAACTGCCCAAAGGAGATGCATCGGCCTGACTGTTGAAACAAAGCCAGATTGGTTCTTCGAGAAAGAGATTGATCTCGCGCTTGATTATGGTGCAACTAAAGTTGAGCTGGGTGCCCAGATCATCAATGACAGGGCGCTTCATCTAAATATGCGCGGACACGGAACCGACGAGATCAGAAAGTCAACGCAGCTTTCCAGGGATGCTGGCTTCAAGATCGTTTACCATCTCATGCCGGGAATGCCGGGAGCGTCCTATGATGATGACATCAACAGTTTCAGGGAGATGATGTCGAACGATGCTTACATGCCCGATATGCTTAAAATATACCCCACTCTTGTTGTCAAGGGCACCAAACTGTATAATATGTGGAAGAAGGGTGAATATGAACCTACGGGTACCGGCAATGCAGTTCAGATGATTGCAACCTTCATGGAGGAAATGCCTCCTTGGGTCAGGGTCCAGAGGATGCAGCGGGATATTCCGGTCAAATTCATCGATGCAGGGGTGAAGAGAAGTGATCTGCGCAATCTGGTTGATGAAGAACTTTCCGCAAGAGGCAAGAAATCACTTGAGATCAGGGGAAGGGAGGTTGGCGTTAAAGATATCACCGGCGGTGATTTCAGCATGATCCGAAGGGAATACAGGGCATCAGGTTCTGATGAAATCTTCCTGAGCTATGAGGACGCAGACCAAAACATATCAGGATTTATACGCCTCAGAAAACCCTCAAAGAATGCGCACAGGGAAGAATTGTTAAATTCATCTATTGTAAGGGAGATTAAGGTGCTTGGGAACGTAGTGCCTGTTGGCGAAAGAACATCCGGGGGATTTCAGCACAAAGGAATTGGCAGGAGTCTTCTTGAAGAGGCTGAACGCATAAGCAGGGACGAATGGAACCTTGAGAGGATACTGGTCATAAGTGGCATTGGTGTGAGGGAGTATTTCAGGAAAAATGGCTATGGCAGGGTAGGTCCATACATGGGCAAGGCTCTAAAGCAATGAATAAGGTTGTTTTCCAAGGATCTGGCAATGCTGAGGAAAAGAAGAACAAGAAATAACAGCCGTGAGTAACCGTTAAATATCTCTTTTCGCAAAGCCAAAGTGCCACGGACAATTTTCAACGGACGTCTGCAAGCTTATCCGGAAGGTATTTTTCTGTCACAAAATCAAGTCCGTATTTGGCAAGAGCCTGTTGTTCAGCTTTCTTTCCCATCTGGAGCATGGTTTCAATCTCCTGTTTCCAGAATTCTGTCGAAAATCTTGGATCCTGCAGCTCTGAATTCAATGCTGAAATATCCTTGTCACTCAATTTATCTGCGGGGAGATCATAGTTCAGTATATCTGATGCGGTTATGCCAATGAATTCTGCCGAGGGAACAGCCAGCCATTCAGATATGTGTGCAGTCTTTATTGCACCATATGCGATGGAACCAAATATCCTGAATGACCATGGATCACCATCCGTAAATACATATACCGGAAGGCCAAGCTCATTGTTGAGTCTTTTCAGGAGCCTTCTGGTACTCCTTGCGGGTTGCCCCTTGAGATGAACCAGCACTGAGCGGAAATTTTCATCGAATCCGTTTTCAACAAGCCTGTCAAACATTCCACCGGTTTCTATCGCCAGAATGAAGTCTGCATCGTGGGATATGAGCTTCACCTTATCGCTTTCAACATTGTAAGGAATAGTGTAACCGGCATCCCCAACATCATCACGGCAATTGATTCGCTTGAATTCTCCCTTCCTGTTCTTCTCCTCAATAGTTATGTTTCCTATGACGCTTGCACCGTTTTCCTCCGGTCTCAACTTGAAATCCTCCCTCATGAGGGCAGTTATGACCTCAAGGTCTTCCGCAAGCATGTTTGATTCATCCTGAGTATGAAATTTATAATCCTTCCAGCCTTCAGATATGTAATACATCTCCCTGAGCGTTGACGATTTGCCGCTTCTTATCATGTCCAGTATGAATTCTATAGTGTACAGCGATTTCGCCATGAACTGTGCGCCATCTGTTGTTTTTACGCTTCTCGAAACGGTGGAATTCCCGTATTTCCACACATTATTTGTCTGATCAAAAACTATATTATCCTTGGTTCTTGAGGAAATCTTTACTTCCGGAACCTCTCCGGAGACCAAATCGTTATATACCTTCTCGACAAGCTTCTTCAGGGTTTCATCTGTCTTTATCTCTGCCATTCATTCACCATCCATTTTTCTGAGGTCCCAGTCTCCAGGAAGGAGTTCGGCACCCTGAATCTTTGACGGTTCAATTCCAGTAAAATAGTAATCCGTACCAGGATACTGCCCAGGCCATTCCACATAATTTTCAAAAACCTTTTCCTCTGCTGGCCCCAGTTGCTCTATTTTAAAATCTTTCACCTTATCATCCATCCCACCGTACAGGGCTTTAAGTGTGAAGTTGTGTGTGCTCTGGGTAAAATTGAAGAGTTCTGTTTTTATGACATATCCCGCATCTTTTTTGGAAATCTCCTCATGAATGAATACAACCCCTGCAATTTTTGAAACAACGGGGTTTATGTCTGGCCTCTCTCTTCCAAGGATCGCAGAGCATTTGACCGCTATTTCTGGGATGAGCCTCCTGAAAAGGTTAAACCTTTCCGCTACCTTCTTCATCTTTTCTTTCCTGTTTCCAAAGGTTTTAAGCATCCTCATTTCCTGCTTGATTGCAGCCTTAATCTCATCAGTGATTACCTCAACTGCTGAGATTGCCTCCTTTGATTCAGACGTATAGGGCAGCCTTGGGCCATATACATGAACGAGGATAATTGCAGGGCCATATGGTTGTCCTTTTCCCTGCTTCTGGTCAAGACCATAAGTTCTCCAGTCCAGATCGAATACGGATTGTGTTATGGCACACGATCCAGGTTGATAAAGCAGCGGTACCTTGTTTGCATACCTGATGATCCTTATAGCCTGGTCTCCAGGGAGATCGCCACCATATACCATCCCAACTTCAACAGAAAATGGGTTTCCATTGTAAATTCCTGCCTTTCTGGTTATCGGTTTTCCGTAAAACTCCGGACGTTCTTCAGCATAAATGCTCATCATTCCTCTTCTTATGAATTCCTCACCGATTGGAGAAAGGCTCTCCTGAGATGGTGGCATGAGCTTTGTTTTCTGTATGGATTCACGAAGGGCACCAATTTCGGTGTTTCCCAGCGACGATGGTTTAGCATCCTTCTTTAATCCGGCATTGGTGACAATTTCTGTAGCGGTACTATCACTTACCCTGCTGAAATCATCCGCAAGGAACCGTATAAGGTTATTTGCTTGAGATGCTTTTGCCATTGTCATTAATTCGCCGATTTCTATGCCATATGGATGGGGTTTTACTGCCTTTGAGATAATTGGAACTTTCTCAATTGTTCGGTTGAAATGAGTTCTTTTCCCGTCAGGTTCTACAAAGGTGATGCTTGCATGCGGATTGACCACAGCACTCTCCTTGAGATACTCCATTATAGACTGTTTTCCTGTTATATACCTTCCCTTTGCTGTAATCGACACTTTTGTTCCATGCTGCCTGTCCCAGATGAAAGGTTCCTGGAGTTTCAGGTCCGCCTTGTTGTCCTTCACATTTATTCCGAGAACAAACCTGAATGCAACATCATCAGCCTCCCTTTTTGTTTCCACGAGGGCTTTTTCTCCAGTGGTTAACTGACCATAAAGGATTGCTGCCGTTATGCCAAGTCCCTGTTGCCCTCTGGATTGTCTGATAACATGAAATCGTGATCCATACAGGAGCTGGCCAAAAACCCTTGGCACCTGGGTGCGCTCTATTCCCGGACCATTATCTGTAACGCTTATGTTGAATATATCGTCAGAAACCTTTGATATTGAAACTTCAATTTCTGGTAGTATTGCATATTCATCACATGCATCAAGTGAGTTGTCAAAGGCTTCCTTGACAATCATGAATAGAGACTTCTGGGGGGAATCAAATCCAAGGATATGCCTGTTCTTTTCAAAGAATTCTGACAGGGAAACTTCCCTGTACTGGGTTTGCTCCTTAGTCTTTGCCATTTTGTCACATAAATGTATTTGCTGACACACTCTCCTCAGCTAAAGCATCGGAGGTTCTAAGGTCTCCATCGTTCATGAAGTTGCCTCTCTGTGGATATCAGTGTTCCCCTTGCGTGCATCCCTGTCTACACGCAATTGATCTATGCCTTCCACAAATTCTGGATGCAATGCTATGTTGAACGAAGCATTGGCATCGGCATGATCAACGTGCCCACACTGGCACTTAAAACTCTTTCCTGAACGGTTGCCTATCTGTCCACACCTTGAACACTCCTTTGAAGTGTGGAATGGATCGCCATAGACAACGGGTACTCCAAGTAGTCTGGCCTTGTTTTCTATCATCAGTTCAAGCTGATAGAATGACCAGCTATTCAGGGAATACCTGAAATTCTTACTTGAATTTGCATTTCTTATTCCCTGCAAATACTCAAGCTTGATTCCCACTCCATTCTGTTTTGCC
>JAJZKL010000116.1 GCA_021804185.1 Thermoplasmata archaeon
AGGCATGTTGTAAAGTTCCATTAATCTCCTTTCATTTATGCTTGCTGCTGACCTCAGGATTTCATTATCCTCATTGTCAGCGTATATGGCGTTATCTACCTCAGAAGGTGATGTTTGAAGCTCTGATGCAACCGAATCAATGATTTCAGACCTCTCTTCCCTGGTAACAGCAGGAGACCTGGCATGCCTGAATATGGCAGCCCTCACCTCACCTGGATCAAGCAGCGACGGCCTTTCCATCCCGGAGAGCCTGAACATAAGAAGCGCAAGTCCCCTGAGTATCTTGGGGTTCTGGGACTTCAATTCCCTCAGCTTCAGTTCCTTCTCTATTTCAGCCCTGGTTTTGCCAATACTGTCATCAAAGAGGCCTATGACTGAAAGAGCATAATCCATGCCCTCATCCGAAAGGAGAATGCTCCTTGCCTGCCCGTTCTTATTACGCCTTACCGTCATCAACTGTACCGGGAACACCCTTTCTCCTCCTCCTTGAAGTGCTGTATTCGCTGGTACCGCTGGCTAGAACCTCGTACAGGACCGAACGTTTTCCCTGGGAAGGCCTCAGGAGCCTGCCAAGCCTCTGTCTGAACTGCCTTGCACTGCCGGATCCGCTCAGTACGATCCCAACGGATGCATCCGGCACATCCACCCCTTCGTCCAGGACCCTGGATGTGGCGATTGCTGAGATCTCCCCGCTTCTGAACATGTCAAAATATTTCTTTCTCTCCTTGCCTGGTGTAAGGTATGTGATGCATGGGATCAGGAATTCCTTGGATATGAGGTATGCGGACGAGGTGTCCTCGGTGAATATTATTGTCCTCTCGTTCCTGTGCTTTGAGAGCACGTAACGGACAGTATCGACCTTGACTCTTGCATTGAAGGCTATTTCCCTTGCGGTGCGCCACGCAATCAGCGCCTCCCTCCCCTCCGGGTTCCATGACGAAAGGATGAATTTCTCGAAGTCCCATGGTCCGCGCATGGTGATGCGGTGCCTTCGAAGATATGAGGTGAATATTTCCCTGTTCCTGTGATATTCTTCCTCTTCCTCGGGCTCAAGCTCCACAGGTATCCTTATGATCTCATAATTGGCAAGATATTCTGATAGTTCCTCATATCCGAGCTCAAAGACCTTCCCGCCCATGAACTGCTCCAACCGTTCATGTAGCATGTCAAGCCTTTCGAAGGTGGCGGTCAGGCCAAGCCTGAATGGTGAAGCATACATTCTGGCTATCTCGGCATATTTCTCTGCAGCAAGATGATGCACCTCATCGGCAAGGAGAAACCTGAACCTGTTGCCAAGGGTTTCCGCCATCAGGTATGCTGAATCGTATGTACTCACAGTAACATCCTGGATATCCTTCTCCCCTCCTCCGATCTGGCCAACCTTGATGTTGAAGACCCTGGAAAGCCTTTCACGCCACTGCTGAACCAGTTCAATTGTTGGGGCTATGACCAGGGTACTGGATGACACCCGGGATATGGCCTCTATGCCCACATGAGTTTTCCCTGCAGCTGTGGGGAGGACAACTATTCCCGTATTAGTGTTGGAAGCCCAGATATCAACTGCATGTTTCTGGTATTGCCTCAGTTTCTCTTCGTGCTTCAGGTTGAGCGGGACATCACTGAAGACCGAATCTTCAATCTCCGGGTAGAACTTCTTCAGATCTGCATACTGGTATCCTTCAGCTACATAGTGCTGAATCCTGTCATCAAAAACAACGGAAGGGTGAAGCCTGTCCGGCTCTCCAAGGATGATAAGCCTCCCCCCTTCATATTTCAGTTTCATCTAGTATTGTGAGAAAAGGACTGAATGATTTAAACGTATCCAGATGAAATCTCCAATAAGCCACGCAGATCATGAATGCTTAAGAAAAGTTGCCATCTTGGAAGACTATAGTTTTGCATTTTGAATCACATCAAACGACGAATAAGTCCAGATAAAATTACAGGAAAACAATTGGGTTTCAACCCTCTTAGTGCAATTTTAGGATATCCTATCCTTCTTAATCTTTTCAAGAGACCACATTGGGCTGGCGGGCGGTAAATCCTTTCATTGCACCTCAGGACCACCAATGCTGAAATAGTGTGAAGCCTTATGGAAATATGGGCTTTTTCAAAAAGGAAATCAACCTCACCACTGGCAAGAGCCTGACCGATGTTGTGAAGCAGTTCTCGCAATACCTTCAGGAGCAGAAGTGGAAGGTACAGAACAATGTGCAGGGATCAAAGGCAATAATCCAGTCGCAGAAACCCGGGGTCCTCAGGGACCTGGTGGCAGCTGACAGGGCGCTGACCTTCACCTTCGATTCGGGTCAAGAAGGCCAGATACATGTGGTGATTGGCGTAGGCAAGATCATCAAGAACCTCGCTATAGCAGCCATTGAAACCATATTGCTTTCGGAGTTGTTCCTACTTGTGGATATCCCTGAGATACTGTTCACGGAGCATGTTGAAAAGGAACTCCTGACCCAGCTGCAAGCTATTGCTCAGTGAGTTCCGCATAGGGCTTTGCAGACTCTGACTCTGTTCCCCATACGATGAGACATTGCCCTGAAATGCCTCCTCCCACGAACTGAGAGGATTTCAGAGATGAGGAACTGCATGTCTTTGATTCTAAGGAATCCATATAGGTCGGCGATTGCAGGATCAGAGGTGTATTCGCAAAAGTATAGTTAGAAAAGTGTCATAACTGTATATCACAGGTTTCCTTTTATTCAATTCTAGTGCCCAAAAGGGATTTCCCTTTCGGACAGTAAAATCATTTGCATGGGGTATATAAATAAACCAGTCAATTTTTGAGGAGTTGGTATTTGAGACGCCGGTATTGTGCGTAAAATTGCTTTTGGTATGGTTGCATTAACCTCGCTTGCCGAAGAAATGGAAAATCGTGTTTTTTGTAATCTTCGGTAATTCCTCAACACCTGACTGCCCATATTTTTGATAATAACAGCTTGAAATAAATCTGTCCTGCGAAATCCTGAGTATTAAGCCTCTAACCTTTGACTTTCATTAAAAGGCTCGAAGTGAAATCAAGAGTGGTCGGGGCATTATTCGTGGAATTAGCCTTGAATTCGATTTCTATGGTTTCATAGTCCGGGACCTCCAGAAACACCTGCCCAGAGGCGTTTGTCACATATCCGGTACTAAATACTGTAGCGGCCCTTGCACCGACTGTTTGTATATCCATCTTTACTGTTATATTCTTAGAAAATGGGACGGGGACTGAGAAACTGTAATCAATAGTCACATTATTTCCATTCATTAAACCGGTTGAGACATGCATCGTACTTCCTGGCGACAGCGTAATTCTTGATCCTTCCTGTACGAGAGAGGATAAAATACCCTCGTGGTAACCAGATTGAAATCCAGCAGAATGCCCTTCATAATAGCCTAACACGTAGAATCCTGATGCAGAGGTGACTACTGCAATCAAAGCAAGAGCAACGAACAAAATGATGCTTGTCTTCACCATGACTTTAAAATGTGTATTTCATATAAACTATGGCTTGAAGCTTCTTTAAAGGTTCAGTTCTAACCCAGAAAATTTGGATCTCTCTAACATTGTGGGGGTAACTTGAGTCCTACCCCCACCAGATAATTGATCATGCCCCTGTATCCATTAGCCTTAATCCAATAGGAGCGCTTGAACGCTGTACGGATCTTGTTGTTCGATCCCTCAACTACAGCAGAATTTATTCCTGATCGTATGGCTTCCATGATACCATCAAGATGCCTCTTCATTGTCTTTCCGAGCTTGATGATATCGGGCATCCTTGACCTGGATGCCCATGATATCCATTTCCTCAGATATGATTCAGCAATGCCTGCATTGACCTGCCATAATCTCTGCAGGGCGATCCTGAAGTGATATGCATGGGATGTCTGGACATAAAGGGATTTCAGGGACATGATGCGAACCCTTTCTTCCTTTGATAGATCAGAGGAATTCTTCAGCCAGTCTTATCTGGCGTGTTTCAGTAACTCATTCTCCCTCGCTTCCTTCCTCCTTATTCTGTCAGGAGTGTCATTCATCGTCTTTATGACATGGAAGTGATCGAAAACGATTGAGGAATCTGGAAAATATTGTTTAGAGCCTAATATGTACGAGGGTACATATCCATGGTGATGTGTTTAATGTTCTTCGCATCAAGGAAGGGATGCTTCATGATGAAAATTCCAAACACATCTGAATCTTTTCCCTCCTCCATGTGTATTACCCTGCTGTTCTTTATGTCGTAAAAGAGTGTCACATACACATGATGTTTCTCCACTGAGAATTCATCTATTCCCAGTATTGAAGGATCAGAGAAGTCCTGCTCCTTTCTGGCCTCATCAACAAAGTGCTTCAGGATTCTCCATACAGATTCCTCATGGCACTTGCAAGAGTTTGTTCCGGGAAGACAAAGAAATCAGGCCTATTCAGTAGACGCCGGGATGGTATTCGGGTAACCCTAAGCTATTGTGGTGAGATAAGAACTAAATGAAACCCGCTTTAGCCGATGAAACATCTCATGCAGTTAAAAACCTCTCCAGTAAGAAGATCAGATGTAAAGGGCCCTCAGGCACTTATACTTCTCAGGGAACCTGATGAGTTGGAACTCTAGCTTTGAAAGCATTTTCTCCTTGTCATAAGAAAATCTCTTGAAGGTCAAGTCACCGGATTCGGTATCTAAAATTGCGTACATGGGCCTCCATTTTCCATCTCTCGGCTGCCCGGAACTCCCCGGATTGATTATTTTTCCCCTGTAAAACATTGGAAAGTGGGTGTGGCCAACCATTACATAGTCGAACTGTTTCAGCTCAGGTTTCTTCCAGACCATTTCTGCTTCAGTGGAAAACATGTATCCGAATAGTGGATCGTTTGGGGACGCATGAACAATAAAGAATTTCCTGCCATCAATTTCAAACTCCAGTTTCCTCTCCAGGTCCCTAAGTTTCGTTAGATCATTCTTTCCTAACAATTTCAAGGTAATCTCGTTTCTAGTCAGGACACTCAGGTCATGCATAGCGGGAGCGCAATTGCAGTCTTCCCCAGTGCCAGCAGCATAATCATGGTTTCCCTGCACGATGTAATCTGTCTCTCTCAATACGATATCTAATACTTCACCGGGGTTTGGGCCATAGTCCACTATATCACCCAGGAAAACAGCTTTGTCAAATTTCTCCCTTGATAAGACGGCATTCAGAGCTTCAAGATTGGAG
>JAJZKL010000117.1 GCA_021804185.1 Thermoplasmata archaeon
TACGGATTGCTGAAGTCAGAAGAACTGAGACGCACTAATGGAAAAATACCTTCACCAATAGATCTCAGGAGGGAGATCAAGCCCTGGTTCGATTCCTATATGGGTTTTTCCTGCTGCAGTTGGAAGAACAACAACTCCTGCATTCTGGTTAGCTGCCCAGAGATCCGCAGCTTTTTTCTGGTAGGGTCTCAGGTTTTCACTGTGCCTGACATTTACAGATGAGGAGCTGAAGACATCATCCCTTGCATCTGGAAACTTTTTCACGACCTGTGAATACCTGAAAGCCTCGGTGCGGTATGCCCCAATCCGGTCATCGTACACAATGTATGGGGGAACATTTCCCTGAACTTCGTTCAGGATAAGCGTACCACGGCTGAAGGCTATATTCATTCCACATGATCAGCAAACACTGTGTAATGAAATTTGCCACGTCCACACATCCCAGATGATATTACATGCTGAACAGCATCAAAACTGTCGTAACGTAAGAGGGAGCCTCACGATGCGCCATTTATGCCATCAGGGATAGTAAAAGGGCAGCGTGAATGCAATGAGCACTATGACAACCATCAGGCCAAGAGTTATGAATGATGCCATATGCGTGATGCGCCTGATTCTTTTCATCTCGTCAAACTTCCCCTCCTGTGAGAGCCTGACGAGTCTCTTTCCGTGATAAATGTTATTGGCGTACATCAGCACAAGCATTATTACAACGATGATACTCTTTGCAAGCAGCAACTGGCCTCCGGTGGTAGTGGTGAGATCGGAAAGCTTCGGCAGATATCCATAGCCCAGATACAGGCCCGTCAGTATAAGTATGGCAACTGAAATATCGGTGGCGGTTCCGAATATCCTCCCCACATGGCCGAGGATTTTTGTCCTGACTTTCTCGTCATCTGAAATCCTGAATGTGGCGGGCCAGACAACGATCCATATGAAGAAGGATCCACCCACGAAGAAAAGGGCTGTGAAAGCGTGTATCCACAGTATCACCAGAAAGAGGATATCCATAGGTGTGTATTCTTAGGCTTCAATTAATTTTTCCGTTCTCAAAATGTTATGCAATCTTATGCACTACCTTGTTCGGAACGTATGCCGCCTCAGTCGAACCTGCTCCAGAAAGACCAGGCTGCTTTCTGACGTACAGGTACTCATCCATCACGGACGGCACAGAGGTTACCGCACTCACGGGGAACGGGTCTCCGCAAAGATCAAGGCCACGGAGGGAGATCGCCAGTGAGGCGAGCCTGTCCCTGTCATAGTCCCGATCACAGTTTTCACATCTTGACATCTTCCAGGTGGGGTGCTTTACTTTTTCACCACATACAGGACATTCCGAGGAAGTCCCTCCTGGATTCACCTTTATTATTTTGTTGGGCGACTTGTACTCTAACATTCTCAGAAATTCGGCATAAGGCCATCTGTTGAGATAGGTCCTCAGCTTTTCGCCATATGGGTGTGAAGTCTTCCTGATGTTTGTGAGGTCCTCCACAACGAATGTTGCATCAGGATTCTCGTCCACCAGTTTCGCTGATGTTTTGTGGAGAGCATCTTTCACCCTGTTTGCCTGTCTGCCCCTCGCTTCTCTGAGCTTCCTTTGTCTCTTCCGGGGATTCATCACGTGCTTCTGTACCTTTCTCCGTCTCCTTGAATAGTCGTTCTGGACCTTAACGATGTTCCCTGTGGACTCTTCCAGTACTCCCTCCACATTTCCGTCATTGATTACGGTCATTGAGAGGTTGCGGAAGTTTACATCCATGCCTATCTTCTTCTCTCTGATCTCCTTCTGATCAGGCTTCGTGAATGACAGGACGACCTTCCGGTCTGTGAGGAGTAGTTCGGATATTCTGTATTGGCTGTATTCACTGTATTTTGCGTGCTTGCCATTCACCGGAATGTACTCATATTCCTGTGGTCTGATTGTGATCCTGATGAAGCCGTCCTGAAGCTTCACAAGTTCACTGTCCAGACGCATGGAGAGTTTCCTGGCTTCCGGATATTTCTTTCCCTTGCGGTTCTTCCTGAATGATCTGAGTATTGCAACAGCCGATCTGCATACAGGATTAATGTGGTGCTTCGCATAACCATATGTGGAATCGAACCAGGGCTTGATCTCCCTCCTGAGATCTATTGGTGAAGGTATTTTTCCATTAGTGCGTCTCAGTTCTTCTGACTTCAGCAATCCGTAATGAACTGCATCACGCATGTCCTTCAGATAATCCACGATCTGACCGGATGGTTCGTAATACCACCAGATGGTACGTTTCTCGCCTGATGAAGACCATGCGTGGCTCAAGACTTAACAGCCTCAATTATTCCTTTAGTCTTGTGTGATCGAAGCCCATACAGGCGTGCCGAGAAAGAGGTGATGATCCATATGAGATCACGGGACAGCTCCTCATGAGCGGTAAGAATCTCCTCACCGTCGGTGATTATAATCTCTGCACCGTGTATTTCACACACTTTTTCCAGAAGATCGTACCCGAATCTTGCCAGGCGATGCTTGTGTGTAATGTATATTCTGGAAACCCTGTTAGATTCTATTTCTTCAAGCAATTTCAGAAAACCTTTTCTGTCAAACATCATGCCGCTTCTTATATGAAAGATAACTTTGGACTCAGGAGATAAGGACTTCAGGTGAATTATCTGCCTTTCAAGATCATCTTTCTGCCCATTGCTGGAGACCCTCGCATAGATGTATTGGATTTTTCCATCCTGAATCCCCAGGACCCTGTTAATCTCGCTTTCGGGGACTCTTCTAAAATTGTTCTGCATCCTCACACACCTGATCTTGCCTTCCCGATCCCACATCCTCAAGGTAGTCGGGTGAATCTGCAATATCTTGCAAGCATCCCTGACTGTGTAGAGCTTCTCCATAACTTATGATGATATTTCATAACAATACTTAATATCTACATTAGCTGTTTAGGCCCTCTTGTCCTCCTCACTTATTGGAAGTGATTCAATGTTCTCTATTATCTGGTCTGAATTCCCCCATGGGAAATCAGTTCCAAACATTATGTGTCCTGTGCCGAAGAATTCCAGTGCACTCCGGATCCACGGTATTGACATTCCTTCGGCAGTGTCAACGTAAAATGACTTCAGGTACGAAAGGGATTCAGAGTCCTCATCCTGTTTTTTCCCAGGAGTATTATTGTCAAGGAAAGTTGAGATTCTTCCACCAAGCAGTGTTACCAGTGATCCAAGATGATGCACCACGAATTTAAGCTTCCTGTGCCTGGCAATAACACCGGACCCCACAAGATGTATCATGGCAAGTGTTCTATCAAAGTCCCATCCAAACATGATTCCAGTATTGAATTCCCTGAGCCATGGGTAAAATTGCCTCATGAAAGTGCGATGAATCCAGATGGGTTTTCTCAGCTCTTCCATTGCAGTGTAAAATGGTTCAAATCGTGGCGAGCCAAGTGGCTCACCATGAACGTTGGATAAGATCTGGATACCCAGCATCTTCAGTTCCCTGATACATCTTGTGGCTTCAGCTATGGCCGCATCCGGGTCGGCAAGGGATACGGTGCCAATTGCAAGGAATCTTCCCTCACTCTGGCTCGCTGTTTCATGCATGCCGTTGTTGGCTGCTTTCATTACTTCCAGCGATCGCTCTGCATCAAGCTCCAGATCATCAATGTCAGGAAGTGCCAGAGAAATGATTTCCCTGCTGATGTGGAGCCTGTCCATTACCTGGATCCTGCTCTTCATGTTCACAAGTTCAGGGAGCCTCTTTGGCTGCTCATCCATCATGGCAGGGCGTTTGGAAAAGAAATTGAAATAGCTCTCAGGGTAAATATGGTTGAATACGTCTGTTGAATTTGTATTTTAAAAATCCTAAAAGGAAATGTTTATTCATATGTAAGAAATGCTTACATATATGAGCAAGGGAAAAATTGAAACTGAGTTCACTAAAACTAGTTCAAAGGGGCAGATAGTCATTCCATCTAATATACGCAAGAAACTCAATATTGGCACAGGTGCCCTTCTTGCAGTTACTGCACAAGATGATTTGATCGTCTTGAAAAAAATTAGCTCAAACATATCGCCTGAAGACATGAAAACACTTAGACTCGTTGAGGAAGCATGGGAGGACATTGATAAAGGCAAGTATAAGGCCCTTTCCAAAGATGACTTCTTCAGAGAGCTAAAAGAATGGTAGTACCTATAAGCAGAATAGTTTACACTTCTAAATTTGAACATGAAGTGAAGAAAGTGACGGATAAGAAAATCAAAGACAGACTAGAGGAGAGCATTAGAAGAATAATAGAGAACCCAGAAATTGGAAAACCGCTCAGGTATGCTTTGAAGGGTGAGAGAACCGTCAGAATATCGCCGTTTAGATTAATATACGCAATAAATGGTGATTCCATCATTTTATTGCGATTTGAACATAGGAGCGAAGTTTATGGTTGATCTGGTAGCCCGCTGCTACGTCTAACTGTACTGGCCCTTAAATGATTGGAGAATATTTGCTAAGGTCTCTGTCAACTGCCCACATCTAAAGGAGTGAGCTTGCTGCCGTCCTACCCCATGCCAGTAGGAATTGATCCACCGCACCACAACCATTGGCTAATTGACATTCCTGTGCAAGGGGAAGGAGGCTATTCATTATCCCTTTCGGGCATCGCTCCACAGCCTGATTCCATGAGAGTGCTTGAGGCTTGTATCCCTTCTCTCCACGGAGAACATGCCGCTGGAATCAATATGTTCCTGCGAACATTCCGTTCTGCTTAACTTTCATACTCTTCCAGGATATTGCCTAACGATTACAGATGTGGACAGTATGGGATACTGCTCTCAATTATATCATTTCTGTTGAGGGAAGTCCGTGTATCACATGGCTGAAACCTGCGTGTTTTGCTACTTCCCTCAAACTCCCAACAGGATCATAAGCATTTTTCTGGATGATATATTTCAGGAAGTTGGAATTCAGTTAATCTTATTTTGAATCAAGGCATAGGTTTTCATGGCAGACGACAGCAGAAAGGTGTCCTACGGCACCGGCATAAACCTGGAACTTAAGGGCAAAATTGCGCTTGTCACCGGATCGAGCTCGGGCCTTGGCATGGAGATCGCGAAATATATAGCAAGAGCCGGGGCAACAGTGGCGATTCACTATCATTCTGAGAAGCTTCAGGCTGAACAGCTTGCAGGAGAAATAAACAGCAAT
>JAJZKL010000118.1 GCA_021804185.1 Thermoplasmata archaeon
ATGTCTCTGGCGGCAAGAATTTTAATATGGTCTGACAACTCAGACGAGAAGTACATTCAGATATTATCACGGGAAAAGGAGGGGAATATTGAATCATACTGCATTGAGCCTGACGATATCCTAAGGTCATTGATGGAATCATTCACAATTCACATGTCGGGTACACTTGAGCCCTTTGATGCATACCGCAACATAACAGGTTTCGGGAAGATGGAGATGATGAAGCTTGGAGATATATTCCCGGCTGAAAACCGCCTCATACTTTATGACGATTCCATATCGACAAAATATGATGAGCTCGATGACGCAACAATAGGAAAAATATGCGGAATAATTGAGAAACTGGTCTCACGCCTGAACCGGAAGACCGCTGTATTCTTTCCTTCCTACAGGCTGATGGAAAGAGTCATTGATCATGGAATAAGCCTTGATCCCCTAATAGAGGAGAAGGGGATGAAGCAGAACCAGCTGATGGCCCTCATTTCAAAATACAGAAAGGGGAAAAGGCCACTTTTTGCAGTGATTGGCGGACGAATCTCTGAGGGAATCAATTTTCCCGGGGATGAACTGCAGGTCGCAATCATTGTCGGAATACCATATCCAAAACCGGACGCAAAACAGAAAGCACTCCAGAACTACTACGAACACAGGTTCAGGAGAGGCTGGGAATATGCAGTTACATTTCCTGTAGCTGTGAAGCTGAGGCAGGCAGTCGGCAGGCTTATCAGGAGCAGAGAGGACACAGGTGTTGCTGTCATTCTTGACAGGCGCGCCTCATATTTCAGAAAATACATACCTGGTTTGAGGCTGAGCCGTGATCCTGTGGCAGATTCTGAGGAATTTTTCAGAAATCAGGATGCGAAAGTTTCACATAATGAACAGTCTGGGAGAAAAATACTTTAGAAACACTGCGATACGAAAACAGTACAGATGTCTCATTTAACCGATAGCGTAAAATCGCTGGGAAATACCCTCATGAAGCGTGAGGAGGTTTCCAAATGGGTCATTGTTGGAACCCTTATCGGTATAATAGCGGGCCTAGGTGCAATTGCACTGTATTTTGCCATACGCTTTGTAACGGAATACCTTCTCACAGGGCTCACAGGTTTTGCTCCGCCTGCAAGTGGTGCTTCGGGAGGCACACCTGGTTACACACTGGGGCATTATGATGTGTTCCTTATACCCGTGGCAACAGTAATCGGAGGGCTCCTCTCGGGGTTCTTAGTATACAGGTTTGCACCGGAGGCAGAGGGTCACGGAACTGATGCTGCAATTGATGCATTCCACAACAAAAATGGAAAAATCAGGCGTAGAATACCTGCTGTCAAGCTGGTTGCTTCGGCGATCACCATCGGCTCAGGTGGAAGTGCAGGAAGGGAGGGCCCAACTGCGCAGATTGCAGCAGGCTTTGGATCATTTGTTGCAGATATTATGCACCTTTCAGATCACGACAGAAGAATCGCAATGGCAGCAGGAATAGGTGCCGGAATAGGGAGCATTTTCATGGCACCGCTTGGAGGGGCACTTCTGAGCACTGAAATACTCTACAGGCAGGATTTTGAAGTTGAAGCACTTATCCCTTCAGTCATAGCCTCCATAATTGGATACTCCATATTTGGCTCAGTTTTTGGATACCGTTTCCTTTTCACAATTCCATCCAGTGATGTGATATCTTTCACACATCCGGAATCCCTGATACTTTATCTTTTGGTTGGATTACTTGCTGGCCTTGGAGGAGTCCTTTATGTCAAGGTTTTCTATGGAACCCAGTCCCTCTTTTCCAAGCTGAAGAGGGTCCCAAAAATGTTAAGGCCTGCAATCGGCGCATTAATTGTAGGGATCATTGCCATATGGTTCCCACAGATACTGGGCCTTGGATACGGCTGGATTCAGCAGATTTTCTTCCAGAGCCTTGCACTCCTTCCCCTGTATATTCTGATAATCGTATTTTTTGTCAAAATAGTAGCCACATCTCTGACAATAGGATCAGGTGGTTCAGGTGGCGTATTTGCCCCGGGCCTGACAATAGGGGCATTTATGGGTGCATCCATCTGGATGGTTTTGCATCCGTTCTTCCCGTTCCTGAATATCGTTGAGGTTACTATAGTTACAATGATATCTTTCTTCGGCGGAATTTCAAAGGCCCCTATATCAGTCCTGATCATGGGAACTGAGATGACCGGTGGTTTTGGGCTGTTCCTGCCGCTGATGCTTGCAACAGTGACATCATATTTCGTCTCAGGAAAGAAATATTCAATTTATCATGCTCAGGTTCTTAACAGGGCTGCCTCACCAGCACACGCAGGCGAATACGAGAGGCCAATACTCGATCAGATAAGTGTAGAGGATGCAATGAAAACAGACTTCCCTTCAGCCTCCCCGGATTCGAGCCTGTCAGAGGCATACTCACTCATTAACATGACAAACACCAAGACCATAGTCGTAACTGAAAACGGAAAGCTTCTGGGCATGGTATCGCTGGAATCCTTATCGTCATCGGGAAGCCCAAGCAAGACACAGGTAAAGGATGTTATGAGCACCAGTGTGATGGTTATAGACAAAACCTCCAGCATACACCAGGCTCTGGATGAACTTACAAAATCAACCATAGGGAAACTGGTTGTTATAGACAGCAATAACAAGAATATGGTTGTAGGGACAATCGGCTTCTCAGATATAGCGGATGCATACAACAGAGAGGTGCGGAAGCTCAGGGCCAATCCTGTCTGATCCTGCAGATGCGAAATTTCGCTTTATGTATGTAGAAAAGTACTAATTGCAATATATTATTGTACAGGTAAGGGGAAAAAATTTGGCAATGAACTCACATTTTGTGCAGGGCTATATCAGGGAGTTCCAGCGGGATGACATTTACGATGTAATGGATATAGCCAGGAACTCATTTTCGGAGTACTACTCCTCAAGCCTGATCATGGATCTGTACAGTGCATGGCCACAGGCGTTCAGGGTATATGTACTGAATGAATCTGTCCAGGGTTTCATCATAGGGGCCAGGAATCATGAAGGTGAGGCCAGAATCCTTCTTCTTGCTGTCCGTTCAGAGCTGAGGAGCCAGGGCATAGGAAAGTCCCTTATGGAAAACTTCATAAATTTTGCAATCCAGAACCACCTCATGAGCATAAGGCTTGAGGTCAAGGTTGACAACGAATCTGCCATAGCCTTTTACAGAAAATTCGGATTTGTGATAACATCAAGGATAAAGGGTTATTACAGTGACTCCTCCGATGCTTTCACAATGTGGAAAATAATCTGAAATAATCTCTTTATGAATTCAAAACAGGTTCAGTTTTTAAGCAAGAAATAAAAAGATCTCTGTATAAAAAACAAGAGAGGTTCAGAAGACCTGAACCTTTCCCTCAACAAACATGTTTGTGAGGTCGTGGACCTTTGCTATTCTGTCGTCTGCAAGGTTCCGTATGTTGTTTTTCAATTTCGATGGGTCAACATTGTCAGCATACATTACCTGGATGCTTGCAACATGGGGATCATCGATCCTCCTTCCTATCTGGGACACGATTCTGACGTGAACCTCCTCGACATCACCTGGATGTTCCTTCACTATGTCCTGGGCAATAAGGTTCGACAGGACATTGTAGAGTTTTCCCACATGTGTGACGGGATTCTTTCCTGCTGCTGCTTCCATGCTCATGGGCCTGTATGGTGTAATTAGCCCGGTAACCCTGTTTCCTCTTCCCACAGAACCGTCATCTCCATTTTCCATGGACAGGCCAGTGACGGTGAGGTAATGCCCTGTTCCTTTGCCCTCCTCCTCATCTGCAGTGTTTATGAATATGTCCACAGGCTTATCCGTGAATTTCTGGGCATTCTTGGCAAGGAGTTCTTTCAGTTCACTTTTAATGGAGAAATATTCGGGGTCTGTCTGAACGAACTTGTCCACATAGGCGGCTGCAATTGTCAGGTTGATCCTGTCCCTGTTACGGAAACCCATAACCTTGATATCATATCCAATTGCAGGGAGCTTGCTCTTCAGTTCCTTGCCATTTATGTAACGCTCCGTTTCATATACAAGCCTTTCCGTATCTGTGAAGGGTGCAAATCCCACTCCAAAGGAAGTATCGTTAGACCTCAGCTTGGATGTATCGTAAAGATCAACCAGATCAACAGATCCATGGCCAATCCTGCAGTCGATCATTGTGTCCGCATCCAGATCAAGATGCGCAAAATTCTGCTTGAGGTATTCCCTGGTAGCCTTTATTGCTATGGACTTGAATGGAATCCTGTCGTTTCCAACCTTTGTTGTTGCCCTTCCACTCAGAAGAATATACGTGGGTTCAAGTACAAGGCCTCCGCCGAATCCAGGGGCTGACTGCCCTCCAACTATCTCAACCTGATCGGTATTATGGTGCAGAATCTTTCCGTATTCTTTAAGGTAATATTTGCTGAGCGCTCTGCTTACTGACTCTGCGATTCCATCTGACACACTGTCAGGGTGTCCAATGCCCTTTCTCTCTACGATTTCAACTTCTCTCTTTGCTGTAGGTGTCTGCGTAACCTTCTCGACTGCAATGTTTCTTTCCATTGTTTGCCTCTTAACAGGGATTTAACATCAATCATAAATGTTTTGTAACTGGAATGATCAATTACTCAACAGGCCAAAAAATGAGTGCCGGTAATTATAATCACGATCCGCATCCTTATCTCAGCGTATTCAAATGAGAATCAGGAAACTCATTTAATAATCTCTGCTATTTCACCCCATGAATATTCTTGCCAGTGTTTCAGACAAGCGGGATCTTGTTCCATTTCTGAACGGCATAAGGGCCAATATTGATACGATCTATGCAACAGGTTCGACGTTCAAGCATCTACAGTCAAATGGCATTAAGGCGGTAAGTACATCGAATCTCACAGGATTCGATTCACTTCTTGAAGGAAGGGTGAAGACGCTCCATCCCGCTATATTCGCCGGAATACTTGCAAAGGACGATCCGGCAAGCTTTGAGGAGATTGGGAAAATGAATTTTCCAAAATTTGATCTTGTGATATGCAACCTGTATCCGTTTCACGAAAAATCCGCATCCGGCAAACTTGATGATATGATCGAGAACATCGACATCGGTGGGGTATCACTTATAAGGGCCGCTGCCAAGAATTTCCAGCGTGTTAC
>JAJZKL010000119.1 GCA_021804185.1 Thermoplasmata archaeon
ACATTATATTTTTTTTTTTTAGTAATTTCCATTTTGACTGAATTTTTCAGAGATTGAGAAGCCGATCCATGCCTCTGGTCAGGCCTTTCATATTGATCACTTTCCGTACCGCCAGAAGGGTGCCTTCTAAATATGGTTCAGGGCCTGATCCCGCATCGAAGGATAATGAAAGCCTCTCATCAGGGCTTCCAAACTCAACAGAAACACCCAGAACATGACCGGGGATCCTCACAGAATGGATCTGGATTCCATTTACTGTAGCGCCCCTGCTTTCTCTGAAACCGGTTGTCTCGGACAAGGGAACTGTAATTGAAGGTTTTCTCTGGCTGGAAATTCTATGGGCCATTTCAAGTGCGGTCCCGCTTGGAGAGTCAATCTTGTTTTCTGATCCGAAATCCAATATCTCCCAGCTTTTCATGTATTTTGCAGCAATCTCCGAGAAATGAAGCACCAGGGTGGCCGATATTGAGAAATTCCCCGCTGCAAAAACACCTATACCCTTTTCTAAGGCGGCTCTGTTTATTTCATCATAGTCCTGATCAGTAAGGCCGGATGTTCCAATTACAACATTCACTCCTTTTTGTATGGCTTCCAGGACGTTTCTCTTTACAGCAGAAGGGGAGGTATAATCTATCATGACATCAGCTCCATTAAGAAGCGCATCTTGCACTGATCCGGACGCAACAGTTTCATTTCCTCTGATGCCAAAAATCTCACTTACTCTTCTGCCAGAAGCCTTTCTTGAAACAGCACCTGTGAGAATAAGATCGCCGGAGTTAAGGACTGCAGGCACAAGAGCCCGTCCAACCCATCCTGTGGCACCTGCAATACAAACCCTTATCCTGTCCATTTAGAAATAAATTACCTTACTCTATCTATATTTACGCACCATGGAGAATTCCTTCAGATTCCCCAGAACCCTCTTCTTCATTGAAAATACTTCTGTAAAGGTCTAATGAATAGCCTGTCTCTGAAGGTCTCCCAGCTATGATGCGATAGGTCCTTGTTCCGTCATCTTTTCTCTCTGCCCTCAGAAAAAGAGTGCCTGATTTGGTATGTTCTTCAATTCGTGAAGCAAATTCGTAGTTATGTGTCACGAAAAAGATCTTCAGTCCTTTTTCCTTCAGGGCACTGACTATATTGAAGGATATCTCAGATCCCTCCCTCATATTTGTTGATGAAAAGGACTCATTGAAAAGAATCATTGAATTGCCGGAAACATGGTCAAGGATCTCACTCATCCTAGCCAGCTCCTCATCGAGCTTTCCCATGGTCATCCCCCTGTCCTCCTCTCTTTTGAAATGAGTAAACAGTGAATCTTTCAGATCAGATCTGAATGATGTTGCTGGTACAAAAATCCCTGACTGAAACATCAGCTGGGCCTGCCCTATGCTTCTCAGGAATGTTGATTTTCCACCCCTGTTCGCCCCAGTAATTATTACGAGGTTCTTTCCATCAGCATCAATGCTGTTGCTAACAATATCTGAACCAGTGGATATTTTGAGGGAAATATCGTAGAGCCCTTCAAAACTCAGGGAGAAACCATCTGAAGCAGCAGGCACAGGGAAACAGAGTTCCCCTCCTTTGTCTGTGACAGTTCTGTGCAGGTTCAGGCAACCTACATAGAAGGCTATCTCTTCCCTGAGCTTTTTCATATAACCAAGAACACTCTCAGAAGCTCCCTTAAGTGTTCCGACGATGCTTGACACAGATTCCGAACGGATTTCAGCTATAGCCTGAGCTCCGGCCTCATCCCTTGGCGGAAGGTTGTAGGTGTAGTGTTTTCCGCCGCTCACCTTTGTGAGGGGGTTAATTGATTTCCTTTTGGTAGTGGGGCCAAGGAGTATATGGTTCGTACTGACATTTCCGGGGCCAAGATTTACAGAAACAGATACTCCATTTGGAAATTTGAGGTTATCAAGTTTCTCCTCTATTGAATTCAGATAGGAATCATCGAGCTCTCTGTTCAGCTGTTCCAGAAATTTTCTGAATCCTGAAGAACTGAACTTATTAATGGCATCGGAAAGCTCCTTATTGATCTGCCTGAAACCCATGACCAGAATTCTTAGTATTTTTGCGGATTCATATACGATCAGTTCTGGATTTGTCTGTCCGAACCAGAACGACTCTCTCCTCTCCTTCTCCAAACAGGTAACCACTATCTCGTAAATCCTCCTGACTGTGGATTCATTAGAAATGCAATCCTTAAGAATGTCCTGCCTGTAGGTCAATGCTGCTGGATCGGTCAGCGGTTTGAGTAACACATTCCGGCAAACCCCTTTTAGAAAATCATCCCCCTCAGCCATTGCATCAATTATCATCGCCAGCTCCAGGTCCTGTATAAGATATTCACTGCCCCATGACTCGTTCCCTTCCAGTGGTCTCTCGCCTTCCCTGAACATAAGGAATGTCTTCATGCTCTTACCCTCCTTATTATATCATCATGAGTAAGCGAGTATTTTCTTGCCAGGGCCATTGCGTATGCCAGGCCATCGGCCGGCCTTCTTTGAATAATGAATGTCCTGACTTCAGGGTTTTCTGGAGACACCGAACCAACAAGGCTCACAGTCCCCTCTGTCTGTGCAAGTTCATCTATAAAGGTTACAAATAGGCACAGGGAGCCTTTAGCCCTGATCTTCTCAAGAATTCTTTTCCCAAGCATGAGCGAATCTTTAAGGGTCGTTGAGCTAAGCATCTCATTTATTATTATGAGGCTATTAGGGCTGGATTTTTCCAGTATCCTGTGTATACGCAAAAGATCGTCTTCCAGTTTTCCCCGCAAGTTTTCAATATTTTCCTCTTTCTCAAAGTGGGTGAATATCACGTCAGGAATGGATATGGAAACATACTTGCCTGGAACAGGCAAACCAAGAGAGGCCAGGTAGTGGATCTGGCCTACTGATCTGGCAAATGTTGTCTTTCCCCCATGGTTTGGGCCAGTTACGACTGCTATAGATTCTCCAGGGTTCAATGTAAGATCGTTGGGGACTATCTTGCCATGTCTTCTCAAAAGACTGTGTGCCAGAGCAACGTCATAGATTTGCCTCAAAATCATCCCTTCATTTCTGTTCAGAAGAGACGGAATGCAGAAACTGAGGCCATTTCGCCTTAAATTATCCATGAAGTCAATGTAGAAAAGGTAGAATTTGATTCCTTTGTAGAAATCCATTATTCCAGCATCTATGAAATTTCTGTTCTTTTCAAAGAATGATAACATCTCCCCGAACGTCTCCGGAAAGAGCTTAGCAACCATACCCAGGACCGCAGATTCAACATGGCTGAAGCCACCCGACCTACGCGGCAACTCCTCTGATCCGGAGTTCTGGTCAGTGGAGAACCTGGAAAAGAGATCTCTTATCTCCTTTCCAAGGTCAATTTCTTCGTGACATTTAGAAACTCTGATCCTGCCGGAGCTGATGGTCATCTTAAACCTGATCCCGTTGAGATCAGATATTATCTTTTGCGATTCCTTCCTGAGATCTTGAAAGGATTCTGAGTTCAGATAGTCCTTAAGGTACATAGAGAAGCTGGAAAGCCCTTCGTAAACGGGTTCTGAGGCTATTAGCCTTCCAGAAATACTTATGAGGCATTCGCAGTAAATCTGCACAGAATCCAATAGCCATCTTTCGGCCTGATATCTGTATAGCCTGTCAATACCAGAAAGATATCCAGTCACCTTATCCATTTTAGATGAAAAGTCACGTATAATTTCCAGAGTATCAGAGTTCTGAAGGTCCATAAAGACTCCCTGTCTGTACTTTATATTTTGAAGGTTCCTCAGAGGTTTAAGAAACAGCTCTTCAAGATAATCCTCTCCTCTCTTCCCTTTTATGTTGCCAATAATATAATCAAGATTCAGATCCGTCAGGAATTCAGTGCATCTCTCAGGTGTCTCAGGCTCGTCACCCATTTCCTTGAAAAGTATGTCTTGATATTTCAAACAGGCTCACCCCTTTCTTTTAAGTCTGGCAATTCTCATTCACCATTACAAAGATTACAGGAGTCATCAGCCTGTGGCAGGCGTTGAAACGGGAACTCCATCCCGGTTTAGTATCATTTCCCCAAGGAATTTAATCTTTCCTGGTCATGGAATGAGGTCAGCTAGGTATTGTAAGAGGAAAAGTGTATAGTAAAAATTTAATTAATTAGATACGCCAGATTTTCCAATTACAGTGGCAGTTTCTTCCAGTTTATCAGGTCTTCATTGTTTAGCGATCTTATCTCAAGGCATTCGAGGATATCCACGAATAGATCATCACGAATGTAGTTTTTCAATATTTTTTCCTCTCCATGTTTGTAAATAGCCCCTTTTAAGGCCCCCGCAGCCATGGCACCCCCAATCTTCTGTGAATGGTCAGCCTCCTCGCCTATTTCTGGAGAAAATGACTTTTTTAGGCCGTCCTTCTGTATGTCTTTCAAAAAATCGTCTACTGTATCTTTTAACTGCCTGCTGTTTTCTTCAGTAATAACTATTCTCACCTTGAAATCAGGGGAGAAATCTACATTCTCGCCGGATACTTTAAACCACCTGGATGCATCCTTTTGAAAGAACACTTCCGTAAGGGCTTTTGCAACCTCTTTAGGTTTGGAGAAGTCAATGTTTCCTGTCAGATCATAGGTTACAAGTTTTCCATCATCTGAGACTTTCCTGCAAGATTCAACCGCTGATGCAAGGCCATCATCTTTTGCCATATATGAACAATGCAAATCAGATATTTATACAGAACAGCAAACTCTCATGATCGAATGGGTAAAAATACAAAACTTATATGCCAATTCATAGCAAAAAACTGGTTTGAACAAGAGTGCCTCAGGAATTAAGGTTGTGAAAGGGGGTGAAAAATTTAACATACAGGTGTAATGATGCATTTTTCTTTGGTTTTTATTTAAATAAAGTTCCAAAATTATCCTAGATTATCCTCCGCTCAGAGGAAGTTTTCCAGGAAATGATTAAATTGGAGATGAATGAATAATTATGCAAAGGATATTTCATCAAGCACAAAGAACCCAAACACCTTATTTATTGGATATGCCGTTGTGAGGGTCTAAGTTCAGGCCTTCTCTTCACAAGGATATGGACTGAGCAAAAGAGGCGTTAAATTATTTTTTGCAGGAGAGAATGTAGATTTCTCCCCTG
>JAJZKL010000120.1 GCA_021804185.1 Thermoplasmata archaeon
CAGGAACCCCTCCTTGCGTTCAAGCAGCAAAAACTCCCTAGCTCCATTTACAGTCCTGTAAACAACCATGCCGCTGCTTTTCTCCTTTTCCATGAAAGCTAAACACATTTGACAATTTCAACTTATTCCAATCGGAAGCACATTCAAGAAAACACCGGATACCATCGCGGGAAAATTATGGAGTCCTCGAAGAATCTTCCAGGGTGTGATGTTTTCCATCGAAAAGACCGGAACTCCAGGCGGTCGGATGATATCCATAATGTGGTCCGGGCAATTTCCCCTCAATTCGCATTGGATTATTTATATATGTTCACAAATTCTCCAATCAATGTTTGCAGATAAAGACATAATCATAACCGGCGGGGCAGGCTTCATAGGATCAAATATGGCCGGGTACCTGATCAAGGGGAATCGTGTAACGGTGGTGGACAACCTGTCAAACGTGGACGAACGCTACATCTCAGGCTTAAGAAAAAACAGCAATTTCAAATTCTTGAAAGTGGACATTGCAGAGGCCGGGGCTCTCGACAAAATTGGCAAGGCCGACATCGTGATCCATCTGGCAGCAAATTCTGACGTGAGGGGAGGATCTGCCAGCCCTGAGACGGATTTCAGGAACAACGTCCTTGCAACATTCAACCTGCTGGAGTGGATGCGGAAAACCGGTACAGCCGAGATCCTCTTCGCTTCCAGTTCCACGGTCTACGGGGAGACACAGGTGTTGCCAACCCCGGAGAATTTCGGGCCCTATATGCCAATATCCTCTTACGGCGCATCCAAGATGTCCGGCGAAGGCTTTATAACGGCTTACTCACATTATTACGGGATAAGGGGGACCATATTCAGGTTCGCTAACATTGTGGGGAGGAATTCAACCCATGGTGTCATATTTGACTTCATCAACAAGCTACGCCGGAACAGGGAAAAACTCGAGATACTCGGCGACGGGAGCCAGAGGAAATCCTATCTTCACGTCACCGACTGCATAGCCTCCATGGTCCACGTTCATGAGAGGAGCAAGGCAACGGATATATACAACCTCGGGAACCCAGGCACCACATCCGTGAGGAAGATTGCTGATACGGTCGTGGAGAAGATGCATCTGGGAAGGGTCAAATATGATTTTACTGGAGGGATAGACGGCAGAGGATGGAAAGGAGACGTCAAGGTCGCACAGCTGGCAATCGACAAGCTCCTGTCCACCGGCTGGAAAAACAGGTACAGCAGCGATGAGGCGGTTGAACTGGCTGTTGAAGAAACCCTTGCCCAGAATCCTTAACACTGGTTATGAGTTTAGTGGAACGATGTCGGTATCAGCAGCGTTATGCCTACCAGTGCTGACAGTATTATCTCAAGGATCAGGAAAACTATCAGTGCAATAACCGCTATAACGAACGCCTTTACCCATCCAGTGTGAAGTTCGGTCTTGATCACATATAGCACCCCGAGGAGCCCGAATATGACACCAAGGATCGGGCTGATAAGTCCGAAGAGGAACTCAAGCACTAGAAATACGATGACGGAAGCAAGCGAGACGAACATCGCCCTGCTGAATGATATCTTTCTTGAGATGGCATCGGATGCTATCCAGATCGCAACTGAGGCGACAAGCCAGGAAAGGAACGCCACGACAATAAGTCCAAGTGCGAAAGCCGCTGTGAGTACTATGTTGAACATGCATTTCAGTATGCTGCTTGAAGGATAAAACACTTTTGTAATGAGCGTCGATCTCCTGTAGCCAGGGATGAGAACTCCTGACGGAAAAATATCAATAACCGCCTCTAGATAACCGCCAATGATCAATACTGATCCCAGGATGTGGTCAAGACTGGTGTTCACGATCCCGGATGTGCGAACCGATATGCTACTTTACAGGGACAGATCATACCTTCTGATACCGTCGCGCAATGAAGAGAATGAATTCGTGGCCATTCCGGGGAGTGATCGTACAGAGTTCTATGTTTCCAGCACCTCACTGCAGGATCATGCAAACATCAGGGAGTTTTTCAGGAAATTATACTCATGTGAACTCGAGAAAGCGGAGCCTCCTGACCTCAGCGGAGAGATGAGGCTTATCCTGGTGAATTCATTCCTGAACAGGCGCCTGAAGGATTTTCACTTCGGCTCGCTGATGGCCTCGGTAGTGAATTTCATGGGGCCGGTCGAAGGAAGCACCCTTCGCTATGCCGTAAAGATAAGGAGCTATACGGGTAGGTTCAGTAGGGAGAAGAGGTTCTCATTTATCGTGTCTATGTCAATCTCAGGTAACAAAAATACCTCATCAGGATTTGAGGACATGGTGCGGAAGAACCTCCGGAGGATGAGACGTGAATCCGGCTGGCGTATGAAGATCAAGCGAGGCAGGACAGTAAGGTTCAGGACAGACACGCTTTCAAATCCTTTCTGCCTGAACCCATTTGTAATCATACCAGAAGATGAAAAATAACTGGCAGCTAATCTTTTTTAATGGAATCATAGGGGACCGTGTACTTCCTTCTGGAAGAGAAGGGTTTGAAGCTTTTTCCATTTCCCCTGTAAAACTTGGAGAAAAATTCAACGAAAAGCAACCTTGCTCCCTGTATGCCTGGTTCGAAGACAGCTATTGCCAGGTTGAATATCTGCCCGACAATAAGAACTATAACTGCCACAACTGCAAATACCGGAGACTTGGCCATCCCCTTTTCGAATATCAGGTCAATGACCGATGCAAGGATCACGGAGGCAAGCAGTATGCCTATAATCCTCAGGTATGACAGAACGTGGCTGATTATAGATGGTATCTCCATAAGTCCCTGGGTCTTTTCCGTTGCTGCTACCATTACAATGCCGGCGATCAGCAGTGCGATGGCTACCGTTGACTCGCTCAGCGGGTTCGAGAGGCTGAGACTGCGGTATATCATCAGCAACCCGATCAGCGTGATTCCCCAGGCCAGGAAGAGCCATCCAATCTTTCCAATGGCCCCCTTGTTGTGCCCGTGCGCATGTTCATTTATAATGCCCAGTATGAGGCCGAAGGAGACCATAGCTATGCCTACAAAGCCTGAAAACAGAAGGAGCTTTCCTATATTCTTTATGGGGTCGTATAACGTGAATGGCAGGATATGGAATCCGAAGAATGCGTTGAAGACTATCCCAGTTGCTATGGCTACTATGGAACCAGGTATCAGGGCGCGAGCCACCACTTTGAGAGACGCAGGCTTCATGATCATCAGGACAAACCCGGAAAGGGCGCGTGGTATCCTGCTCCTTGAAACGGGGTGATCCAGGCGGTGAATGATCCAGAGTGACATAAGCAGTATAATTATGCCATATCCCCAGTCTCCGACCATCAACCCGAAAAAGAATGGAAATACAATTGCAAATATGACTGTCGGATCATACTCCGTCCCCTGCGGGAGAGAATAGAACTTAATGAAGAACTCAAACAGCCTTGTATGTTTCGGATTATCCAGCAGCGTCGGCGGTTCTTCCTTTGTCTCTACCCGGGACAGGATATACATCCCGTCAGAAACCTCGTTCACGGTCCTGTCCAGTTCATCCAGCCTTGAGGCCGGAACCCATCCTTCGATGGTAAACACGTCCCTGTTTTCGAGCAGGTGGTTTGCAAAGTCCGCTTTCCTTGTTTCAATTTCAAGCGCTTCCCTGAGCTGCAGGATGCTCTGGTAATATTTTTCAGAAAGTTCCTTCAGTGAATGGTTTATATCTTCCAGGGAGACAAGTTTCTCCTTCATTTTCTCATTTAGTATGCGATAATACTCCACTGGTTTGCCTGACACCTCAGGAATGTGTGAAAGATGAATGGAAAGTTCATTTGCAGCCTTTGCAAGTTCCTGTACAGAATGGGGCGGCACTGAAATGATACGGTATCCGTCACTAACCGTTACTATTATGCTTCCCGGAATTTTTCCTGATATGGCTCCCGCTTGTTCATCGCCCATTTCAGAGGCGAGGTAGGACTGTATCACCGGATTGTTGAATATGGACATGTCGTAGTCAATATCCCTGATAACTTCCACGACCGACATGCGGTTCTCTATATCCCTCAGGTCTGCCCTGACAGCCTCCTCGGAATTCTTCAGCATCCTGATTTCATCATCGATCCTTATTTCCTTTGCCCTTGCTATCATCTCGGCTGTGGAGGAGAAACTTGCTTTTCCTGCAGGTTGAATAAAGGGGAGAGCGGCTTCGAACCCTCTCATTCTCTGAAGCTGGTCGCTTATCTCACTACCAGCGCTGTCCTGTGGCGAAGCTGACAGGTAAGCCGAAAAATCCTGGCTCACCGGCTCCATCTGCATTGCCTCTGCGTTGTGAAGCGCGGAAATTATCTGCTTTTTCCTGCTGTTCGCAGCTAATATGCGTATTCTGACCATGCGCTCCGGTTTCAGGACCATATCCTTATCCTTCCAGGTATTTCATTATCTCTTCGATGAGCACCTTTTTAATTGATTCATTGGTAAGATCCAGCTTCATCGCATCCGCCTTCTTCCTTGCTTCATCCAGTATGCGCTTTGCCTTTTCCCTGGAATCCGCTTCCGAACTCTGCATTGCTTCGTTGTACAGTCTCTGGAGTTCCTCGGTTTTGTGCTTGAGCTCATCCTCCAGTTTTGAACGTAACTCAGCCAGTTGTCTCTCCTGTTCTGCTGCCAGGTTCCGGATATCGCTTTCCGCGCTGTCTTCTGTTTCTTTTATCTCTTTCAGGTATTCCAGATCATTATTCAACGCCAGTCACCTCCATCAGTTCACCACAAGAAGCCATACTATCGCAACAGAGACAAGACCACCAGCAAGAGTGATTGCCCTGATCCCAGCCCTGACACGCCTGAATCTTCTCAGGGCATCCCTTGACTCATCGGTTATCAAACCGTAGTCCGGTTTCCTGATGAACTTCTCGTAGGTCTTCATTGTGTTTTCCCTTCCGAATTCTCCATTTTTTTCTTGATTATCTTCAATGTAGTGAAAGTGTCCCTCTCTATCTCACTCAGCCTCATCTTTATGTATTTCGCAGACTCCTTTAGTCCCGGTATCAGGATATTCTCAATGGCATTGGATCTCCTCTTGGTCTTATCTATCTCATAAAGCAGTTTCCTCATCGAGTTTTCCTTTTCGGCAATTTCTATTATGAGCCTGAATATC
>JAJZKL010000121.1 GCA_021804185.1 Thermoplasmata archaeon
TCTGCACAGTATTGAGATTATCACTATGAGGGCTGTCGCAATTGCTGCTGGAACAAATAAAGAGTGATATAGATCAGAGATCGAACTGTCGATTCCAAACAGAAGGTAAAAGATGATGGCTTTCCACGATAGTTGGGCTTTCACCTTCACAGAGACTGCCACTACCACGGAAATTAGGGCTGATGTGACAAACCATCCCACAAAATTAGATATTGGATCTCCGAAATATTGCGTTGGAACCGTCCACTTCCATAGTATACCGGAAAATCTTGGATCAAACGATAGGTCAAGGAATACCATTGCAAGTGGCATTAATAATGGACCGAAGGCTTCCATTGAAAAGAAGCTAAGAGAAGACCAAAGCAACGGTATGAATGCTGGAATAGGCCCAATTTTTGGCCCCAATGCGTTGGTGTAGACATATGAGCCAAAAGGGTAACCTGTAGTGATGCTGAGTAGCTCCATAACCGACCCAATTACTGCAGATATTGCGAAAAATGCCAAGGCTTTCTTCAGCCCCAGCACAACAGGAGATAATATGGCATAAACCAAAACAAGAAACACTGATACGAAAAGAGTAGAAAAGGCACTAAGATGCTTGAACTGTGGAATCTGTCCAATGTACAGATACGCTATGTAAATGAATGCAGCCAACCATGCCAGGTCTTCCCTTTTCAATGCTTTCATCAAGTTACAGATATTCATGAGAATAAAATAATATCCCTGTAACGCCCTTCTCAGGGGATTTTTGTGCATAACAGGAATGAAATAATAAAATTATTAAGTCCGCCGAAAACAAATGGGGCTGACCGGATTTGAACCGGTGACCTCCCGGTTATCAGCCGGGTGCTCAAACCATGCTAAGCTACAACCCCTGTTTCTGTGATATGGAACACAGGTTTCCCAAAATTGGAGGTGCCGTAATAAATATTTCGCAACTGCATCTTCAATAATTTCATGGCAATCATATGAAATTTCCTTGAATGTGGTTTTGATAAAACTATGTGACTTACTCATCGCTTATAAATGTGCAGAGCATACGGAGCATAAGGTTCCTGACGTCGGTCTTCCGCAGTGCTCACATCTATTGATACTGGCATTCCCCGCACCGGGAAGGAGGGCACGTATCCTTTCATGGAATCCAAGAATGGCATACTTTGTACCAGGATGATGTTCCTCTAGAGTCTCAAGAACTTCCCTAAAGTTATTTCTCTGCGCCCTGCCGTAATATGGGCACCATGAGGAATCAAATTCAATCTTTTTTAGTATGGCATAGAGCATGACTTCTTTTTCTGGAATCCTGCGCAGGGGAAGAATTCTTCTTACCATTCCCTCTTTGGCGGTATGGTGCGGTGCCATCCTGACCAGTCTGTCTACATCGCCTCTTGCAACATTCATCAGTACGCTCTGTGAGTAATCATCAAGATTCATACCGAGAGCCACATAGTCTGCCTCTAATCTCATGCTCTCGGTATCCATAATCTGCCTTCGCATTGGACCACAGCGTGAACAGGGAATAACATCCGGCATTGAAGTCACAATCCTGTCCATTGTTGTCCCAAACACATCACTGAAAGATACTGTATTGTGCCGTATTCCTAATTTCGCTGACAACTTTCTGGCACTTTCCAACCCTGCGCTTCTATAGCCTTCAATACCTTCATCAATGGTGAATGCATTGAGCTCAACGTCCCTTCTCGTCCTGAAATGGTTTGCCAAGCTGAAAAGGGTAACAGAACTGTCCTTGCCTCCGGAAATTGCAACCGAAATCCTGATCCTTTGTCCGGAAAAATCGATCTGTTCCCTTATTTCACGTCTTATCCTCTTCTCAACGGACTCCGTGAAATGTGATGCGCAGAGAAATTCTCCACTGTATCTGGCCTCATATACAGCTTCCCTGCCGCAAAGCGTGCATTCCATAATCTCCTATGTTGATCTAGAATATTGTTATTTTCAGTTTGGTTGATACCTTTCTGAGGATGGTGAGCTGCATGTTGTTAAATAGATCAGCTGAGACCTGCCTGCAGATTCACCCTCTTAGCACTCTGTTCTTTGACCAGAACCCCGTTATCTAAGCCCAATTCAAACGCCTTTTTGTTGATATTGATATATTTCTGCGAAAATGATCTCTCTATTTCCTCAAGAAATTTAGGCGCAGGCATGGATACAAGCCCTAATCCCACCATGTAACCTGCTATTGTTGTATTTACTGCCCTGGGATCCCCTGCCTCCCTGGCAATTTTCAGTGCGTCGATCCTATAGAATCTGTATCTTTCAGATATGATCCTTGATATTTCGTCCACGTCGGGATACTCTTTCCGGTGTATTCCCAGAGAAACTGGAGGGAGACTTTCCTCACCCATTACCACAGCTGTCAATGGCCCTGCCCTTGAAATTGCACGGAGAGTCTCCAGAGGTTCCAGGGCAACGATAAGATCGGCCATTCCGTCCGGTATTATTGGTGCATGATAGTTTCCAATCCTGACATCAACGGAAACGCTGCCGCCCCTCTGAGCAAGCCCATGTATTTCGGACATAATCGCTCTTTCGCCGCACGATATTGCAGTGGATGAAAGGAGGAGCCCGAGAGTGACAACTCCCTGCCCACCTACCCCAGTAATTATGATGTTATGCTGCATTCACTGTCATCTCCACTTTCTCAACTGCATTGAATGGACAGACATATGGCTGGGTGCATACACCACAGCCGTCACACAAATTTGGATCAATTATCACCTTTCCTCCTGAAATCGACATGGCCGGACAGGCGAATGTCGTAACACAGTTCATGCATCCGCTGCATCTGTCAGGATTTACCCTGTATTTCTCCGAGACCCCGGATTTCCTTTTCTTATTATCCCTTATGATCGCACATTCTCTCTTTGCAATTATCACAGCCACACCGTCATGTTTCAGCGCTTCCATGGCGACTGACAAAGATTCTCTGAGATCATAGGGATCGAACTCTCTGATAAAGTCAACCCCGACGGACCTAACAAGTTCAGCTATTGATATGCTACGCTCTTTCCCTCTGACTAGATATTGTGGGGTTCCCGGATTAGGCTGCCTACCTGTCATTGCAGTAACATCGTTATCCATTATTACAAGAAGTATACGCGATCCATTATGCACTGCATTGATGAGACCGGGGATACCACTGTGAAAGAATGTTGAATCTCCAATAAATGAGATCACCCTTCGGTCCGTACTTCCATTGAAGCCGGATGCGACACCAGTTGAGGAACCCATGCTGAGCATTATGCTAGCTTCCTGAAATGGTTCATAATCGCCCAGGGAATAACAGCCGATATCTGACGAATAGACTGGATTCTGGATCCTCAGCATTTTCACGGCCCTTTTTATTGCAAAGTAAGTACCCCTGTGAGGACACCCGGGACACAGTACCGGCGGTCTTGGTGGAAGTTCGTAGTCAATGGGAACCCTTTCCGGATTCTCCCCTTTTTCCAGGTGCAACAGGGCCCTGAGGGCATTTTCTGTTATAGAAGGGGACATTTCATAGCTCATCGGTAATGTCCCATCGATCTTTCCCTTGATTACTGCCGATAGACCGTTTTTCTGGGCTATTATTCTCACACCCGACTCAATAACGGGATCTACCTCCTCCGCAACAAGGACTGTTTTGTGAACAGCTAGAAATTCCCTTATCATGCCGTCAGGTAAAGGATTTATGAGACCGAGCTTGAGTATATCGACGGGATGCCCCAACTCGTTTACTGAATCAGAAATTATGTTAAAAGCCTCACCGGAGCAAATTATTCCGAACTCAGAACCTGTATTCATGGCTATTCTGTTGAATCTCATATCATATTCTCCGGTTGCTATATGATTGATTTTTTGAATCAGCTTTTCCTTGAATTTATAAGAGTTTGACGGTAAGGTTACAAATTTTCCAGGTTCCTCTGAAACCTTGTATCTGACTTTCTGTCTGAGACCTCCAAGGGTTACTGCAGATCTCATATGGCTTGTTCTGGTTGTTGTCCTGAAGATTACGGGGAGACCCTCCTTTTCAGACAGATCAAATGCCGAAATAAGAAATTCCTTGGCTTCTTGCGGGTCTGAAGGCTCTACAAGGGGAAGATGGGAGAGGCTTGCGTATATACGGTTATCCTGTTCATTCTGTGATGAAAACATCGAAGGATCATCAGCAGTCATTATCACCATTGGTGCTCCTATTCCGGTATACGCTATACTCATAATTGCATCAGAGGCAACGTTGAAGCCCACATGTTTCATGAACACAAATGATTTAAGACCGGAAATCGATGCAGCAAAAGCTGTTTCAACTGCAACTTTTTCATTTACCGAGAATTCAAACCTGATTCCTGCTTCTTCAGATATTTCATAAAGAGCGTCTCCAATTTCGCTTGATGGTGTACCGGGATATGTTGAAGCAGCCTCTACTCCTGCCTCTATGAGACCTCGGACAATTGCTTCGTTTCCCAGCAGAAATGCCACTGAGCCAGGCTCCCCGTTTACCAGTTCCCTGTACGAGGACATTTACATCACTAAATGATTTAATTATATGGAATATTTCAATCCGATCCCTAATGGCCTGATAGAATTTAACAAGCAGTCAGGCATGAAGCCGCATGGCGTAACCGTTCTGTGAAATTTCACGAGATAACTCCACGGTAATCTGATAACTGGCATTCTGAGTAACATTACTTTTTTTAGGAAAATGAATATCAACCATCATGGCGATGAAAAAAGCATTGTTCTACATTATTGCGGCTGAAAAGGAAAGAGCAGCAATGGGCCTCACTGTGGCAAGAAGGGCAGCTGAGCACAAGAGATTTGCAGACGTCAAGGTAATTCTTCAGGGAATGAGCGAAAAACTTCTCCTTGATGAAACACCGGAGATCAAGGAAAATGTTGACTACCTCATTAAGAATAACCACATTGATTCAGCCTGCAAGTTCATAGCCGAAAGGCTAACCATAACCGAGCCCATACTGAAGAGAGGGGTCGAGCTGCAACCAGCCGGAGAAAGACTGGCCAAGCTTGTTAACGATGACTACGTACCCATTGTTTTCTAAATATACTTTTTGATTCTCACATATTTTTGCTGTAATTTGGAAAGTGACTATCAT
>JAJZKL010000122.1 GCA_021804185.1 Thermoplasmata archaeon
CAACTTATTTCGTGCTCCAATGAAACGATCATAATACTGAACAAGAAGGATTCTACGCTTGCATACGAGACTTTGACGATGACATAAGTTGATCCATGCCGAAATCAAATTTAATCTGTATTCGCCTGCAATACGTTTTCCAGCCTGTTTCTTGATACGTTACTGACAATTTCCAGAAGTCTAGCGTTGTCAAAATATCGTGTATCGGGACTTCCCTTGATCTGTGAGAGGACCGCCATAACTTCATCGTCTGCCAAAGTAATACCCATGCTCCCCAATTTCGACTGAAGGGCTCGTTTTCCAGTGTACTTATCAATGGTATAACCCCGCGTCATGCCCAATGGAAGCGGATCCATGAATTCGTATGTAGCGGGATTTCCAAGAATTCCCGAAACATGCACGCCTGACTTGTGAACAAAGGCATATTCACCAGTAATCGGAAAATTAGGAGGCAGGCGAACTCCGCTATAGGCCGCAACCATGTGAGATAATTCCCGGAGTTTGTCCAGTTTTGCTGCATCAATTCCTAAGTGGAATTTCATTGCAACTGCTATGATCTGAGTTGGTGTTATTCCCACTCTTTCGCCGAGACCGTTTACTGTTGAATGAACTATCGTAGCGCCTCCATCTATGGCAGAAAGGGAGTTTGCGACCGCGTTTCCCATATCATTGTGGGCGTGTATATCCAATTCAACACCTGGTACATCTCTCTTTATATTCAGGAAGAGACTTTTTGTTTTTGCGGGATTCATTATTCCTACTGTGTCAGCAATGCCAATACGATCTGCACCTGCATTCCTTGCAGTTTTCATCACTTCTATCAGATAATCATAATCTGTCCTTGAAGCATCTTCCGGCGTGAACCTCACCTTCAGACCGTAGGATTTTGCCTCGGAAACAGATTCGCCTATTATAGATATGGCTTCATCCCGGGACTTGTGTGTTTTGGAAGTGAGATGTGTGTCGCTTATCCCGTAGAAAATTGCCATTCTGTCTATATCAAGAGAAGCTGCAAGCTTAATATCACTGCTGACTGCCCTGCTGTGTGCCACTATTTCAGAAGTTATGCATCCATCTTTTTTCAGCTTGGTTATCCTTTTAATACCTTCAAGTATATCGAGTGAAACAGCAGGATGACCAACTTCAATCATCTTTATTCCAGTATCGGACAATTTTCTTGCGATTTCAACTCTCTGATCGGGCGTAAAAACTACCCCGGGAGTTTGTTCACCCTCCCTGAGAGTGGAATCCAGAATGCCTGCGGTGATCTTTGTTTCCATGATTATGGTGTTATTTTTATTTATTATTTAATGTTTACGACCAATATTGGTCAATACGCCAAAATATTGGCTATTCTGACCCATGAACAAACAATTTATTTAGAGAGTTGAAATAATAGAATCTGTCACTTTTTTCGTATCTCCCTCCCCTCCAAGATCAGGAGTCAAGCTGCTTGTATTTTTTAAAGATCGTTTCACCGCTCCATCTATCCTTTTTCCTACACTTATGAGACGTTCATCCATCCATCTGTTTCCTAGCCAGTCCAAGAGCATTGCAGAAGAAAAAATTTCTGATATCGGGTTGGCTATCCCTTTCCCCACAATGTTTGGTGCGGTTCCATGTGCTGCCTGTGCCATTGCCCAACTATCACCATAATTCAATGCAGGAGCGATTCCAAGACTTCCGGCTATTGCGGCCACCTCGTCAGAAAGTATGTCCCCATACATGTTAGTAGTAACTATGACATCAAACATCCCAGGATTTATAATCAGGTCGTATGCCGTAGAATCGATAAGCCTGTCACTTACAGCTACACCTGGAAAATTTTTTGACTGATTATAAAACTCCTCTCTGAAGAGACCGTCGCTCATCTTAAGGACATTTGCCTTATGCACCGCCGTTACTATTTTCCTTCTAGTCAACGCTATCCTCAATGCTACCTCGCTGATCTTGGCACATTTGTGTCTTGTTATAACCCTAATTGCAATGGCAAGGTCTTGAGTGGGCATATATTCACCGGAACCCCGATACATGTTTCTGTCTGCATAAAACCCTTCAGTGTTTTCTCGCACTATCACAACGTCAATTGGTTTCTGGTTCGTATGAATGTAAGTTTTGACGGGTCTGACATTGGCATAAAGATCAAATTTTCTGCGAATCACTCCAGAAGGGCTTTTACTGTTTCCTGGATATTTCCCAACATCCAAAGGACCCAGAATAAGGGAGTCACTACCCGATATCACTTTCATTGTTTCGTCTGTGAGAGGAGAACCATACAATGAGTGTGATGTCCAACCGATGTCAATCTCCCTGAAATTCAATAAACTTTTCATGCCTTGCGAATCCATTGCACTTTGTATTACTCTCAGTGTGGACTCGATAACTTCGGGCCCTATCCCGTCTCCTTTTCCAACAGCTATCTCATAAACATCTTTCATCGTTTCCACCTTGAATTTTACAGCGGTTCAGGATCTATGTACCCGTTTTTCTTCAAAACTTCTATTATTCCACCCGCCTCCACAATATTCATCATGAATCTTGGAAGAGTCTTAAAAGTGATGTTTTCACCCCGGGTTAAGTTGCTGAAATTACCTTCGATAGGATCTATTTCTACCTGGTCCCCTTCCTTCACAATTGATCTGATGACTTGAGCTGAGAAGACATACAGTCCAACGTTAACTGCATTTCTAAGAAATAGCCCATTCAGGCTCTCTGCAATTACAGCCGAAATACCAACGCCGAGAAGATTGGAAGCAGCAGGTCTGGATGAACCAACACCAAAATTCTTACCAGCCACAAGGATATCACCTCTTGCTACAAGATTTGGCCAGCCTGGCCTGTTTGCCCACATTGTATATTTCGGTCTCTCACTTTCGGGCAAAGTGTAACAGATGTGGGGGTACATGAGATCTGTATTGATATCGCTTCCGAATACCCATGCCTTTCCCCTTAAGTTCCCACTCAAGTAGATGCACCACCGATGAATTCCGATGGATCAGTGACACAACCCCTTACTGCAGATGCTGCCACGGTAGCTGACGATGCCATGTAAATTTTCGCCTCCCTGGAACCCATCCTTCCTTTGAAATTTCGTGTTGTTGATGTTATTGCAGTCTCACCATCGGACAGGATTCCCATGTGCCCTCCCATGCATGATCCGCATGTGGGGTTTGTTACCATCCCTCCGGCATCAATTATTGCACCGATGTATCCAAGCCTTTCGGCCGTCCTATAGATCTCTGGTGAAGCCGGTGTAACGATAAGCCTCGTATCAGGATTCACTTGCCTCCCCCTCAGTATCCTTGCTGCGGATTCAAGATCCTCGATCCTGCCATTGGCGCAGGAGCCAATTGTACACTGATCTACAGGAATATTCCCTATCTCGGAAACAGGTTTTGTGTTTCTCGATACAGAATCTGGAAGAGCGATCATTGGAGGGATTTCTCCCATGTCGAAGCTGAAATATCTTGAATAGGTGGTATTCTTGTCGGGGTAAACCGGATGAAAAGCTGCCTCGGCCCTGTTTTCAATGTAACTCTTCAGAATGTTGTCGTACGGAAATATGGCAAATTCTGCACTCAGTTCAGCACACATAGTTGACACCACGGACCTCTGGTCGATTGTCATTTTAGCTATGCCATCCCCGGAAAATTCGATGTTATCGTTCGGCAAATCTCCGATTTCTCCTGCCATCTTGAGAAACACGTCCTTTGACTCTGTCGGTGATCTTATCAGGCCGTTCAGCTCAACGCTAACGGTTTCTCCCACCGAGAACCATGTCCTTCCAGTGCATATTACCTGCAGCAACTCTGGTGTACCGAGACCCCTGCTCAGCATATTGTAAGCACCAGCCGATATTGAGTGAGAGTCTGTGTTTGCTATGATCCTTCCCGGTAGTAACCATCCTTTCTCTCCAGCAAAGGTATGCGAAATGCCTGCCCTTCCATAATCGTAGAAATTAGTGACTCCCAGCCTGTGAGCCAGTTTACGTATCTTAGATGTTCCCGTTGCCATTTCAATATTTGGGGCAGGGGCAAAATGATCAAAAATCACTGCCAATTTGGACGGGTCAAATGCAGCTTTAGGTGGATTGTTAATAAACTCCGGGTGAAGTCCTGCTATATCTAACACAATAACTCTGTCAACTGATACGTCAACAATATCCCCGGGGCTGACCACTTTATTCTTCATAGAAGAATGTTCCTGCAGGATTTTTTCAATCATGTTCAGTGGATTCACCCCCTTTCATGCCGAATGACCCATTGACAAATTGGGGATATAATGGAAGAACACAAAACCAAACTGATTCAAATCTTGAAATGCCCATGCCTATCCTCTCTCTAATAGCATCAGAGCGTCCGATACTATTTCTGCACTTCTTGTAACGTCGCCGAGAGTTATGTGTTCATTGTTTGTGTGCGAAAGTTTAGTGTCGCCGGGACCATAAGTTACAGTTGGTATGTTCCATGAATTTCCGAGTATATTCATATCACCGCTGCCGCTTTTGAATACGATCTTAGCATTTGACCCCGTTCTCTGAATGACTGCAGAGCGGAAAGACATTGCCAGCAGGCTTTTTGTGTTGGCCACATATGGTTTTACCTCGCTTCTTACTTTTATTTTTGCAGGCATAGGAAGATTAAGGGAGTTACAAATTCGCGTAACTTCCCTCAGGATGTCGTTTTGGTTTATCGAAGGGGGAAACCTGATATCGAGTGTTATTCTTGATTTCGAGGGTGTGATGTTGTCCGCTTCGCCTCCCCTGATGCCGGTCAATGCAGCAGACACTTTTGAAAACTCTGCGTTTCCCGAATAATGATCTCGTATTCTTGACCATGCTAATATTGCAGCATCCACCGAGCTCCCCCCCATCCACGGAGCACTCGCGTGGAAAGGTTCTGTTTGGAAAGTCACATCTATCAACAACCTGCCCCTGTACCCAACCGTAATGCCGTTGACATTACTCGGTTCACCGAATATTGCATAATCGCTCTTCGCTTGCGTCCTTACGACTTCAAGTATTCCCTTCCCTGGACCCTCTTCCCCAATTGCAGCTATTACCTTTAATGACCCTTTGAACCCTGACTCCTTTGCTATCATTGCGCC
>JAJZKL010000123.1 GCA_021804185.1 Thermoplasmata archaeon
TCAGCTTCCCCTAACCACACCTGAATAAAAAAGCATGATAATATCAGACGGCTTTGTTTCTGATATTGATGGTGCTTCTTCATTTGTCAATTACCTTAAAGATATGATAGACAGGGGCATTTTCAGCACTGTTGTTTATGAAAACGCACCTAAACAGGTGATTGAAATTGCAAGTTCGCACGGTATTCCTGTCACTGAGAAATCCTTCTCAATCGGTGAGATAACACTCCTTGATATCTCGCCTGAGATGCTCCTTTATTACGCTGTCTACAGGGAGGAAAAGATCCACTCGTCACCGGATTCTGTTTATGATAACATAAAAAACTCGCCATTTGGTTTTTTCAATGAAGTTGAAGCATCATATTCCGGTATATCCCCGGTCCAGCTGAATAGTTACATAAGATCAAGGATTTTGTACACAATAAGAGGTGCATACGGGCAGGCAGTGTACGGTACAATTGAAACAGCATCTCTCTTCAGGAGCCTGCGGGATCGCAAGCTAACGGAAAATGAGACCAGAGTTCTACGTCTCGTGATGGAGACAAACGGTGTGTCTGAAAGGGAGGTTATAATGGGCCTCAGAACTAACATATTCGGAATAGGGAGTACATTGAAGACGTTATTTCTCAGATCAATTATTGCGAAGGATGTAAACAGAAAATATATTTTCGTTCCAGAGAAATTTGAGAAAAGGGAAGCTTTCGCTTTATCTATACGGAAATTAATCGATATGTTTGGATTCATAGATTGGGAACGGTTCTCACGTTTTGCCTTTTCTGATAGCGACCAGGAAATGTTTGAAGACATCTGCCGTGAGATGATGAAAGCAGGGAAAATTTTCAAGGCAAAAATACATGGTGGATCTAAGATCGTTTACGCAACCAGGGATCTGATGAATTTCAGGAGGAAGCCGCAGGGAATACGAATAATAACACAAAAAGAATTGATTTCTCTATACCTGCAGGATCTCATAAAATCTGCGTTTGGATCCGGCATGATTCTGCTCACATTAACCAAGAATGAAATATATACATTTAAGGAGAAACAGAAATCTGGATGGATGAGAAAAATAGCGCAGTTGTCAGGCGGAAAGATCCCGTCCGACGTCAGAAGGGAATTGATGAGGCATGGTTTCCTACTCAATGAATAAAATACTTGAGTATTGCAGTAATGCTACTTTTACAGTATCATAATCTATAGTAATATTTTATAAGGTCATTATCATTTTTGTATAAGAAATAAGAATGGTATATTTTCTAATATTTCTGGCCGGAATTTCTCTGATACTTTCAATTTTCATGATAATCGTGGCGGCAAAGGCAATCAGAGTTGGTGGTATGAGAATTTTCCGCTACCTGCTTGCATCTTTCGTCCTTATCCTTTTTTCAAATTTTATTCTTATACTCACAGCATTCAGTGTTTTTGGAACTACCTATCTGGATCTACTCATTTTTCTATTAACCGATCTGATTATACTGCTGCTTTTTTATTCAGGTGTGGTTAGGGGAAGCTGATCTTGATAGCAAAGGGCGATAGCAGGTCAATGATTCTGGATACAATAAACCAGAATCCCGGTCTTCACTTCCGGGAACTCCAGAGGAAGTCAGGAATGGCGACTGGCCAGCTTGAGTATCACCTATACCAGCTCGAGAAAGACAATATTATAATCAAGAAGAAAGACGGTAAAATGTTGAGGTATTTTTCGAATATTTCCGGTACTTCCAGGGAAAGAAGCATCGTCTTCTATTTGAGAAACAGAATTACCCGTGAGATTATCCTGACATGCCTGGCAGGGAAGGGTACTGCACCTGCAAAGTATACAGAAAAGTGGTTGAGGAATTCTACTTACAGGCAGGAACTGGACAAATTGCTCGATGATGGCATAATTATCAGGTCTCAGAATGGCATATCACTCACAGACAAGCAGGGTATTCTTGATGTTCTTGCAAAATACAGGGTAAGTTTCCTGGACAGTATGGCATCGGCTTTGATATCCCTTCTCGGCCCCTAAAGCTTTTTCCTCCTGTATGATATATAGGCTGCGCCAATAAGCAGAAGACCTGCAACGGATCCTGTTGAAAGGTATTCAACGTTATCTACAAGTGTCAGGTAAATCTGGTGAAGTTTCTGGTTAACTATCTTAAGACCAGCTATTGTTTCATTCAGTATACTGAAGTAAGGATCCTGGAAAATAACGGCGCTTTTCTGGTTCGATGAATACTGGAAACCTAGATACACCCCGCTGAATCTCTTCAGGAAATATGCCTTTATCTCCTTTGAAGAATCATTCACTGTGTAATTTTCAGGCCACCAGAATAAACTCTGCGATTTCTTGATTGTGCTTGCATGGGTAAAGGCAAATCCCATGAATGGATAGGGTCCGATTTGCCCTTCGATGCCATCAAATCGCGGTGCAGTTCCGTTTATGGAACTGTTAATCTGCTGAAGCAGCTGAAGTGTGTATGACACCTGCATGCCGAAGAGCGCGGTTTTCAGAGGCGGCAAATTGACTGCGATATAATTGGATATGTAAAAGGTTGACTTACTGAGATTCGTGAAACGTGCTGAGTCGTTTGTATTGTTTGTATTCTGCGCATAAATCGTGTCAACGATGTTCTTCGCGAAACCCATCTGAACTGACATGTTCACCTGAGGATAGAAGGAAGTGAGATTTTCATAGATCCCAGATACATTTCCAAGTGGTTGCATCAACGTCGGAGAAAGAGAGAATGAAGAGTTAAAATAGGTTACTGAAGACGCCTGGGTTATGTGCCAGTTTACTTTCTCGAGATTCACACCAAAAATCGACAGTGCCCCTGCTGAGCCCAAACCCGGTCCATCAAAATGGAGTGTAAGCAGCAGGTAGGAATAAGATACGGAGAAATCATTCCCCCTGCTTGTATTGACAGAAATCTCCGGGTAAGATCCTGTTGTAACATTGATTGATGTTGCTGAGACGTCAGCGTAAGCAGCCGGTGCTATTAGAAGAATAAGAACAGCAAGTAATGATAATATTTTCACTGAACTATTAATTCATAAGGTAATTAATGTTTTTTGGTACAAATTTTAAACCGGCCTCAGGAGAGCTCTTCCTCAAGTTCCACGATCACCTGGTTAAGCACATCATCAAAAGTCACACCTGTAAACTCCCTTAGGCCACCTATTTCAGTACGTAGATGAGCATAAAATGTATCCTCGTCTTTCTCGAATTCAATATTGCAAATGAGCTCTTCCATGTTATCAGGACGGCAATTTTATCTAAATAATAATCCTTTTGATTTCTTTTTGCTACAGGCTTTTAAAATAGGGATCAAACATCAATAAACACCCTTCCTGTGTGGTTTTTACTCTTGATAAAAGAATATGCCTTCTCTATCTGAGAAAGACCAAAGTGTGCCGTTCCGATATGTTTTATTCTACCCTTTTCCGCAAGATGCAGCGTCGATATCATATCGGATCTAGTTGAGCTGATGCTCCCCTCTATCCTGTTGCCCTTGAGTATCATAGCTCCGATTGGCAGCTCTGCGTTTCCTGGATCAATGTTCCCGACAACAATCATCCTTCCGCCGAATGCAAGTGAACGAAATGACCTTAGAAACGTGGGCAAACCAACTGTTTCCAGAACAATATCAACACCATCCCCGCTTAAATTTTTGACATCCCCGTCAAAGTTTTCACCCGTGAGCACATGATCGGCGCCGAATGCATATATTGCTTCCTGTTTCTCACTGGAACTGGTATAAGCAAATACCTCACATCCAAGGGCATGTGCAATCTGAATTGCATTGGAACCCACACCACCACTGGCTCCTGTTATGAGAATTCTGTTGCCTGTTTTGCATTCACCAACAACGCTGATCGCGTGATACACCATCGCGGTGACACAGGCTGTTATCGTAGCCATTTCCTCCGATACATTGGCTGGAACAGGAACAGCTATCCTTTCTGGAACCTTGACATATTTTGCATATGATCCCTGAAGATTTTCACCCATTGTTTTTTTATTGGGGCAGAGATTTTCCCTGCCAGTTAAACAGAACATACATGTACCGCAGGGAACGTAAATCAGGGTCGCAACCCGATCCCCAACTTTAAAGTTTCTGACATCCGGTCCGGTTGCTGTTATCCTGCCGGAAATTTCGTGCCCAGGCACAATTGGGAATTTTGCCCTGGGGAAAAAACCGGTATAGGTTAGTATATCCCTGTAGCAGACACCTGTCTGCTTCTGCTCGATCACTATCTCGTCACCAACCGGAACAGGATCAGGAAGATCCTCAACCTTTATCTCCTTATTTACACCCTGCATAACAGCCGCTTTCATATCACTTGACCTCCAGTCCGTCTTTCTTTATCGCTGAATCAATCCAGGAGACTGCCCGATTCCTTGCTGCTGCAGGTGAATCGTCAATCAATACGCTTCCGGATTTTAAATACTGGACCAAAAGAGATTCATATCTGCCGCCGCACTCGCACCCCGGAACCCTGTTTCCATCAGGTATTACGAGTACGCCATGGCATTTGTTGCAACGCAAAACTTCCTTCCGTGACGAAAACTTCCCCTTCTTTGTTATGGGTTTCCCTGCAATCTCCACAATGTCCATCGAAAAATCAACGGTCCTGCCAGAAGCTATCGAAGTTCCGACACCAAAGGAATCTGCACCCGCATTTCGAAGAACTACTATGTCCTGAGGTGTCAGACCGCCTGATACCATTATCTTGACATCCTTGAATCCACGTATGTCCAGTTCCCACCGGACTTCCCTTATTATATTTGCAAAGTTACCCCTTCTCGAAGCAGGTGTATCAAGACGGACATACTTCAGGTTTGGGAGAAGTCCGGCGGCCTTAAGAGCTCCGAATTTCTCATCATCATATGTATCGATTAGAACAGTGGCACTTTTTGCCTGAGAGGCAACTGATTTCCATGCTTTTTCATCCCCTAGTAGCAATGAAAGTGCATGAGGCATTGTACCTACCGGTTCAACGCCAAGTATTCTGGCTCCAAGAGAGCCAGAGACACCATCTGCACCGCCAATGTATGCTGCCCTATCTATCATGGGTGCAATTGAAGGGTGCATTCTTCGAATACCAAAAGAGAAGAACGG
>JAJZKL010000124.1 GCA_021804185.1 Thermoplasmata archaeon
TCTTTTCACCATTTACTATCTGTTCTCTGTATTCCTTCTGCTCTGACCTCGTGATCAAAGTGCTTACCTGTTACTGGATAGTGTTCTACATCCTCCAGGAAATTCTCATCAATAGGCTTTGGCTTGTAATCCAGTGATTCTAATTTTACCATCTTATCACCTTTTCCAGATAGCTTGATAATTATTTAAATTATACGTTGTTTCCATTCAAAATTTAAAAATCTGGAAACCTTCTGCCATGATAAGATTTTATTTGTTGTTGTGATATCAATCTATGCCCAGAAGTTCATCCAATTTTGTAGATCGCAAGCAACAGGGCGATTTTGTAAGTCAGTTCATAAGGCAGCTAAAATTCAAAAGGGAAGATTTCAGGACAATAGGGAGCTTTGGAGGGTTTACCTCACTGATTGATCTTGGTAATTTTGCAGTATCCTTAAACACAGATGGAGTTGGAACCAAGGTGCTCATAGCCGATGAGGCTGAAAGGTGGGATACAATAGGAATAGACTGCATTGCAATGAATGTCAACGATGCCCTCACTGCAGGAGCGGAACCCATCGCTATGGTAGATTACATTGCTCTCAGGGAGACAAACCAGGAAGTCTCAAGACAGCTCGGGATGGGATTTAACGTGGGTGCCCAGATCGCCAACATAACCATTGTAGGGGGCGAGACCTCTATAATACCGGATCTGGTAAAGAATATGGATGTATCCGGCACAACTCTGGGCATAGTACAGAAGAGCCAGATAGTAAATGGTGAAAAGATCAGGGACGGTGACGTCATATTTGCACTTCAGAGCAGTGGCCTTCATTCAAACGGATTCACAACTGTGAGAAGTATAATCAGGGAAAATGAGATCTCCCTCGACTCTAAATTCCCCGGTGACACCAAGAAGTCTGTTGATGTACTCCTTGAGCCTACCAGGATTTATGTCAGGGAGATACTTGACATACTCAACATCGTCAATATAAAGGGAATGGCCAATATTACTGGCGGGGGACTCAAAAACCTGAGCCGTATGAAAGATATGAAATACGTTATCGAAGATCCATTTGAGCCGCAGAATGTTTTCAAGCAATTAATGAGTATGGGTGGGCTTGATTATGCCCAGATGTATGAAACATTCAACATGGGTATAGGATATGTGGTTGTAATTGATGAAGAAAGCCGCATCGATTTCATAAACACTTTAAGAAACAGGGTTCAGTTCAAAGAAATAGGTCATGTAGAGAACGGGTCAGGAATAGTGATTCCAAAATACGAAACGGAATTTTCGGGGTACTATTGACAACTCACTATCACCCTTTAAATATTTTATAATCTTTGTAGTTATTAAAGTTACATTTAGATTAAATCTTTTTTCAAACTTTACCAAACCATGAAAATCGTTGCAGTTGTAGACGAAGAGAATTATGTGACACCTCTGGAATATGGTAATTCCATCATGGTGATAGATGATGAGACAAAGCAGATAAAGGAATACGAAAACCCGGGTTTTGGATCACCATACGGAGGCAAGGAGAGATGCATGCAGGGCATTCTTTCACTCAAACCAGATGCTATTGTTGTGAAGGAAGGAGTATTGTGCCCCGGCTCATATCACATGTCTCTGGGTAAGATGAAGTACATGCCCGTGGAAGAAGAAAAGTTGGATGATATCCTGAAAAATCTTCCCAAGGTCAAAGAAAACATGGTCGAAGAACTGGACATGAACATGTACAGGGAATAATCCCTTCAAATTTTATCAAAGTATACTGGAAATCATTCTGGCAAGTCTCAAAGGTTCCGGTAGATTCCCGAAAATTATACTTTTTCTCACAAGCAGCTCAGCATCTTTCTTTTGAATCCCTTCCAGGTTGGCAAAGACATTGAAATTTTCCCGAACCGACAGTAACACGGTGGCAGTCTTTTCAAGTATGGCAATTCTTATTTCGGGTTCGTGAGTGTGCCTGATTATTGCACGTTTCATTGATTCAGTGTCTGGGTTTTGTTTCACAATAGACAGAACGGGAATGTCTGTGGATGAGTAGATCTCAGATATGTTACAGATGTTCAAACCTGCAAAGGTGATTCCAGACATCATCATATAATTACATCTTTCTGCGTAATTTTTTTGAATTTCATCAATTATTACCCTTGTTGAATCAGTGCCATCCACCTCAACCTTGGATCTGCTGATTCCCTCAATGCGACCGTCCATCCTGACAAGGACAAATGCCAGAGTTTCCTTCTCAGTCTCTGCTCTGTCAAAGGGGGCACCGCATATCCCAACAATCCTGGAAAGTTTCTTCACAGTATTCCATGGTAACCGTATATATCTCTATTTTCCAACTTTCCACGTATTCCCAGGATTCTGTGATTCGACAGGTTGAAGGGCAGATCAAGTGGGGGTGCCTATCAGAGATGCAATATTCAAGAGTTTCTGGTGTTCGATCGGCATACCATGGAATTCTATTTTGAGTTCATGGATCTGGAGTCACAGTATTGCATAACATGGGCTTTGTTTCTCCGTAGTTTGAGCTTCTTCACTACGAGAAACAATTAGTTCTTTACAGCATCTTTCTCCTCTTTTTCATGCCCAGCTGCTGTCACTCAAAGTTATGGAGTAGTTATGGATCGAATGAGGCCATATGAATTACTGTTATTCAGGTGCTGTAATACGTTCACTTTAAGAACAAGCGGGAAATGGTTCCCCCAGATAGCCTTGATGGAAGTGGAGATGGAATTCAGGCAACCGGTAAAATGGATCAGGGACGTTGTGCAGACGCATTCTGCAAGCATCAGAATCCGTGATATTAGGATGAGCAGTGAGGGTGCCAGGGATCTCATTGAGATTTTCATGCCTGGTGGCGAGGTCAGGGGTTTCTCATCGGAACTCATTGAACAGAAGAGGACCAGGATCGGCAGTGTCACAATAATGGATGATAACCATGCCACTGCAATAGTGAACGCACACGAATGTGCAGTCTGCAAGGCAATACTTAACTGGGACCTTTTCCTCATAGAAGCTTATTCCAATGCATCCGGCAATATCATAATGAAGTGGCTTGTTCCTGATGAAGCCACAGTGAAAAGCTTCCTGAATAGACTTGAAGAAGATGGGGTTAAATTTGATCTTCTGAAGAAGAGATCCCTCTCTAAGAGAAGTGATATTACAACCAGGCAGGAATATGTTGTCAAAACTGCACTAGAACTTGGATTTTTTGACTACCCAAAGAAGGTGAACTTAGAGGGCCTTTCCAGAAGGTTGAACGTATCCTATGTCACACTGGCCGAAATACTGAGGCGTGCCGAGAAGAACATAATTTCCTCATATTTCAAGAAAAAGGAAGAATAATTCCCCTCAGATAAATGCTTTATCTTTATCATCGGTGATTTTCAATTGGAACTCAATCAGGTTTTCGGAAGCAATGGAACTGGGTGGATCACCCCTTCTTCCAGGTTAACATGATCAAACAGATGATCTGTCAGCTCTATGGCAAGTTCATGGGGTATGTACTTCGCAAATTCTATTCCATCCTTATCATTCTGCCCATCTCTTCGTGATCATGCATAATTTTAGGGAAGCTGTTCGTGACCTCCTCTCCTAGATCTCTCAGAGATCTTCCCACTTCAAAGGTTGCTGGCTGAATTTCCATGGGCTTTAATTCCCATAGGCCCGAAGGTACTCTTTTCTTCATGCCAGGTCATAGACTTTCCGTACACAGATGGAGGTCCATGGAAAGGTAAAATGATTTCGTTCGATCTCATCTCCCATCTTGCGAATGTGGAATTCCCGATCACAAATGTTAAACTTAGTTCTGGCAATGTCATGAGCCCCTTTACTTTTTGTCCCGTAATCACCAGGTCTCTCATGGAGATATGCAAGAATGGGATCTACAGCTTGGTTTTCTTTTATCCAGGAGGTATCTGAAAATCCTGATCACTTCCGAAAATAACCTACCCGCCTCAGTTTGTTCTCCGGAAACTTCCCCCAGCATCTCAATCAGTTCCTGGTGTTCTTCATCCAGAATGTTTTTCATCTGCCATGACTGTATAGTGGGGCGGTCATTATTATCAATAGTCCCGAATCTTTTCAGTATTGATTTGAAAACAGACCAGAATGGAGGGAGTCAGTGATTTTATATTGTCTTTTTTAAATAGCTTTAGCGGGGAAAAAGTGTATACATGTAAAAGTAAATTCAATAATCGTCACCGTATCCTTTTTTCTTAACAGTGGGAGTCTTCTTTGGCCTTGAGATCAATATCATGTTTACAAGGTGAAATGCCACTGAGATCATTATGGCAATGAGTCCAGTGATTGCAAGTGGTTTCCCCACTGACAGTGACACCGATCCGGAAAATCCAGTAAAGAATGCCACCACTCCTATGTTAAGCAGAATGTATTCTTTGGAAACAGTTGAGTTGATAAAGGCGCTGCTTCTAGTAAGGCCAGAAGCAAACATGTAAGAGAGACCGAACACTATCATTGCAACAAAGCCAAAGAGCCACAATATGAAAATTGCATCACGGGTCAGGTTCATGATTCCAGCTATACTCAATGTCAGGAAAACCAGTCCTGCAAACAGGTAGATAAAGCTCGTGGCTATGAATCTTATTACTAGAGCGGTATCAACTCCAGGGGATCGCCTTTCATGTGGATAATATGCCATAAATTGTTCCTCCAATATACATGATTCAGAGATAGCTGTTTTTTAGTAACTTTTTCATGACTTCCGTGTGATCGCTATCATCAGGGACTGGAGAAACAAAGTGAAGTGCCTCCATATCTGTTTCTGCCCTGATCCCTCTCTTCTTTCCACCCGGTACCACCAGAATACTGCCCGGATTAAGCGGCACTTCCCCGTTACCGGCGAAAGCGGTACCAGTGCCCGTGAACACTGCGAATATAAGGTCCGTGGATGGTGAATGCACAGGTATGAACTGCCCTGCCTTTATGTAAGTGATTATGACCTTGTAGTTATCTGTGCCATAAATCCCCACAGGGTTGAATCTGTCCTTAAGGTAAACTCTTTCCTTATCAATGCTTGTTACCTTGACCCTATCTTCTCCGGGGGAGTTCTGCAACCTTCGGAAAATTCCTGAAAGT
>JAJZKL010000125.1 GCA_021804185.1 Thermoplasmata archaeon
CCTGTCACTTGATTTGGGTTCCCCCAGGCAAGTTGAATTGACACGTTCCAGTTCTTTCTGCTCCGCCAATCTAGTGGTGATGATAATTCCAAGCCTAAAGCATTTCCCTTCGTTCGATCGAATAGCTGAACCTATTGCTTTCTGCAGTGGTTTTTAGCCACAGTGCATAATTTAAGGATATTATTTTCCCTGAGCCTGGATATGTGGACTAAATTGGAAATATCAAAAAATACAACCCCTATTTTAGAATAAACCACAGATTTTACCGGTAAATTCTGTGAAAAGGTTGTAGGTTAAAGGTATAGAAAAGCGTATTCATCAGATTGCGATTTACAATTGTGATGGACCATAACGTATTCAGGGAAGAAATATCATCTGCCCGGAGATACCGTGAACTCAAAAACTTAGAGATGTCCATCATAGGGATTAGAAACAAGATCCCCATCAGCCTTTTCACTGAATTAAGTGGCAGGATCAGGGAAAAGATCATGGGCTTTGAATTTCCAGAATGCAATGCATCAAGAATCTCCATAATCTATTCCAATGGCCTCAAGAAAACTATGGAAAAGGAAGAGTGCCATATAGCAATGTCCAGGGGCCTGAAGCTTTCCGACTATATATTTTCACATTACGTTTCTGCGAGGGATTATGAGATTACAGATGAAAATATCATGGATAAGTACAGGAAGGAAGATACTCCCGCTTTGACCGCCGAGCAAAAGAATTTCAACCAGCCTTTCACAACCCTGAGCCCGGATGCTTTGAGGGAACGGGTTGACTACCTCCTTAAAAAGGTCGATAACCTTGAGAAAATAGAGAAAATTTACTCTGATAACATCCCAAAAATCGCTAGGGATATGGAAGACCTGAAAGACAAGGTTGATAAGATCTACAGGTGGGTAGTAAACGAGTGATCTGGACAACAGGAAATCAAAAGTAAAATGAAGGGTGCTATCCTCCACGGCGGAAATGGAACAAGACTCAGACCATTGACCTACACAGACGTTAAGCAGCTTTAGTCCGAAAGTATCAGAATACAAGGAGCGTACCTGGTGGTTCAGGCTCTGGATTAGGTATGTCGCTGTAGTGGTTGTGTTTCACAGGCGGGTAGTGTAAGTGGAATATCCGGTTCCTTCTGACCCTCTCGTACAGATTCAGGGAGAGCCATGAGTCGATTATGTCCCATCTCCCAAGATTATACAGTTTTGGAAAATTGAACTTCTCCTGAGCTTTAATGCTAATCTTCGTTAATCCAAATCCGGATAATCCGCAATACTTTGGTCTCTTCTCAATGGGGATATTTCCTATATATCTGGAGTTATCGAAGGTCTTCCAGTTATCGGGCCTTTCTCCTCTCTGGAAATTAAAAACAGAGTATCTGTTGGGAATGTCTGATTTGATCAGATATGGAAATGCACAAAGATTACCTCTGCACGAAAGTAATTCCCTTATCTGGTCTGGCGCGGGAACGATGTCCTGTTCAACCAGTATGAGATTATGCCCTCTCCCCCAGTTTCTCTTGATTATATCACCATAATCACTGTCTCCGAGGACATGCACATGCTCCACCTTAAATTGAGATTCGATAATAGAAAGTGCATTCCAAGTCTCCTCTTGATCCTTTTTCCTAGCGTCGGAATAAACGTGCAGGACCCTTTCTTTTGACATGTGCACAGTATTATTGGTTTCCATTGTAAAAGCTTATCCATATAATTGTCTTTAAGGGCCATTATTGCAACAGCTATTATCTACGGGCTTGTCAATAGGCCAAAGTGTAACTTATGAGGGTTCCGTTAACCCCTTCTATGAAAAATGTTCTTCCAACATTCTCCTATATATCCTCATAGGCCCTTCCAATTCCCTTATTGCATGAGTATTCCTCGACCACATCTTTGTCACTTATTATCACTGCAATTCCATTGAAAGCTTTTCCAGAAATGATTTCTGCTCCATTGTGAGTTCCACCGACGCATGCGACACGTTGCTGTAGATAACTTCCCTTGTCCCAGAAAGGATTCTCTCCGTTTCTGCATAAGACAGTTCACACCTGTGATCGATCGTCCTCATCTTGGAATATCCCGGAATGGGGAGGAATATCTCGCCCTTGTAATCTTTCTGGTTTAGGTCAAAGTAATGATAATATCATTACAAACTGTAAGGATCTTACTACTGTCAGAACTTGTAAAATATCCATTATTCAGAAAATTAGAGTGTTACACTGGGGCAATGATAGGCTTGATTGCCCATTACCTACACAAATAGATGGCAGAATATATGTAAATATCTCTTAAATAGACCGGAAATGTAAATTGTTTGTGATATCCGGAAACGAGGTCATCAAACACATTAGATGGGGTATTGACAACTTGATAAAATATAGGAATTCCGAATATTATGAAATCACACCAAGCTTCATACTGTCTGAGCTTTTTTCCAAATCAAACAGAATTCAACACTACGAAGAATACGAGCGATTGGAAGCGCAGAAGAGATTCGGATTTTTCACCGAAGAAGAGAAAGCTGACATAATTTCAGCAACAGAATTTGCCCAGTCACATCTCTCAGGAACACCGGACCTGAAGAGATTTCCGCTTATGGACTACGCAATGTCACTCGTACCGTTAAATGGAATCTGGGCTGAGTTTGGTGTATTCAAAGGCGAGAGCATCAACCACATCGCTAGAAACACTAGGGCAAAGATCCATGGGTTTGACTCCTTCTCGGGCTTACCTGAGGATTGGAACAGATTTCACAGTAGAGGGCATTTCAAAGTGGGGCAGAATCTGCCAAAGGTTGCGGAGAATGTCAGTTTGCACGTTGGCCTTTTTTCTGGCACACTCCCTGATTTCAAGGCGCAGATTGGTCATACGCCAGTCGCATTCCTCCATGTCGATTGCGACCTATATTCCTCCACCGTTGATGTTTTCAGGCATCTTGGTGAAAATATTGTTCCCGGGACCGTGATACTATTTGATGAATTCTACAATTATCCTGGTTGGAGGATGCACGAGTTCAAAGCTTTCCAGGAATTCATTTCCAACACAGGGAAGGATTACAGATACATAGGTTACAATAAGAAAGCCGAGCAGGTAGCTGTTATAATGCAATGACAGTTTCCATGGCGGTACTTAATTATAAATCCAATCAATTGGCACCCAATGGTGAGGTATGGCATCATAGGGGGCGGATGGGCGGGGTTGCTGTCTGCCTTCGAAATTAGAAGAAGAGATAGCCATGCGGAGATCGAGATTCTTGAGAAAAGCAGTCCGGGAAACCTAGGCGGCCTTCTGAGATCAGAAACCATTGACGGTTTCACTTATGACATCGGAGGGCCGCATATCCTATTCAGCAAGAACAAAGCCACACTTGAGTTGCTGCTCAACATCCTCGGGAACAACTGGAAGCAGATGGAAAGAAAGAATTTTATCCATTTTGAAGGCAATCTTATTCCTTATCCCTTTGAAAACGGGATATATATGATGCCTGCTGAAGACAGGGCGAAGATTGGCCTGGGCATTATAGAGAATCTGTTCAAGCTGAAGCTAGACAAAGGTTGGATTCCGAACTCCTTCTATGACTGGATTTATGGAATTTTTGGTTCGGAAATGGGGAGACGTTACCTTGAACCCTATAACAGAAAGATTTGGAAAAGGGACCTGAAGGATTTTGATGCCAGCTGGGTCTTCACCCCGGGCAGGCTACCACTCCCTGAACTTCAGGACATAGTCTTTTCCGTCTCAGGTTTGCCAACCGTTGGCTACAAGGAGCAGGCATATTTCTATTATCCCAAAATAGGGGGCATACAATCACTGTACGATGCTCTGCTGGAGAAGGTGAAGGCTGAAGGCTCCAGACTCATACCCAACTTTGCTGCCAATAGTTTAGAGAGAAAAGGGACAGGAAAGTGGGTTTTGAATGGGGAAAAGGAATTTGACAGGATAATCAGTACGCTCCCCCTGGAAGAATTGCTTATAATTATGGATGCCCCGACCGAGATGATTGAATCTGCAAGCAAACTGACGCACAACAAGGTCATCGTTATAGGCTTCGCTTTAAATCAGCCTGCGCCGGATCGAATTGCCCTTTATGTACCCCAAGATGATGTTGTTTTCCACAGATACACATGGATGAGCAATCTTGTTTCAGGCTCACCGGTTGGAAAATCAAATCTGATAGTAGAAGTAACTATACCTCAAGGCAAGCCCTTTGACCTCCCTGAACTGATTGAGATGGCAGCGGATGGGCTGCTCAAAATAGGCATCATCAAAGGTAAGTCGGCGATAATACATTCCAGGGCATGGGTGCACGAATACGGCTACCCGGTATACATGAAAGGACATAATGAGATAAGGGCATCCATTATGGAATACCTTGATTCTGTGGGAATCAAAAGTGTTGGAAGATGGGGTTCCTGGCATTACTGGAACACTGACAAAGTAATCGAGGCCGTAAGGGCTCTTTTCGAGAGTTGAGTCATAAAGCAACCATAATTAAAGAATCCAGGAGTACAAGAGGCTGGAGACCCAGAATAATTATAATGTTCTTTCAAATTGAAGGTATGAATAGATGAATATTTGCTTCGTGATGTGGGGTACGGACAGGACTGGCGGCAACAACGCAATCTTCCAGGTTGCAGATCGTCTTGCCCTGAATGGTAACAGAGTGACTGTGGTTTCCGCTGGTCTTTCAAACCACGGATGGTTTTCTTTCCAGTCTACTCTTGGATTCATTTATCCTGAGGAGCGGCTGTCAAAAATACGCTGGAAAGGGAAGACTGTTACAATTCTTCAGTTATTGCAGGGATTCCTTGCACGATTTATCCCTGGTGCGGAGATCACAAAGCATAAGCTTTTGACAAATAATATCCCGGGTGACTCTGATGTCGTAATAGCAACTTATTACGAAACTGCATTTGCTGTCCAGGCATATCCATCACCATCGGCAAGGAAGTATTATTACGTTCAGCATTACGAGCCGGTTTTCTTCCAGGATAGTATACAAAAGGAGAGAGTCAAGCAAACCTATTATTTCCCATTCATACCTTCAATTTGAAAGAAC
>JAJZKL010000126.1 GCA_021804185.1 Thermoplasmata archaeon
TCGAAAAATACCCTTTATATTTAAGTATTTTTATGTATTCAAGTTGTATGAATTCGAAAATCAAAGACGTGGACATATACGAACTCGGAGAAAAGGGCAAAGAGATATCTTCCCCCTGGAGCTCAACCATAGCTTTGCCCTTTTTCACGAAATCATCAGGTGTTTTGCAGTCCGAATACCAGCCGTTACAGTATGCCCTGATTGGTGAGTTGTATTCTCCACCGAGCAGATCGTATACAGGTTCACCGACATGCTTTCCGATGAGATCCCATGAGGCCATCTCAAAAGCACTGAGTGCAGATGTTGCCTCCATTGACTTTGAAAGATAAAACGAGTTCCTGTAAAAATCGAAAATATTTTTCTCTATGTTAAAAAAATCTGCGCCCTTGAATATCCTTTCAACTTCTTTCATGCTTTCTTTGACTGGCATGGTCATAAATGTTGTTGGTGCTTCGCCCCACCCGACCGATCCATCGGAAGAGGTCAGTTTTACTAATAATATGGTAGAGCTCCAGGGGGAAGATATCTCTTTGCCCTTTTCTCCGAGTTCGTATATGTCCACGTCTTTGATTTTCGAATTCATACAACTTGAATACATAAAAATACTTAAATATAAAGGGTATTTTTCGATAGAATTCGAAAAAACCTATTTATGACGCTGAAATGACTAATCATGTCATTACAGGAAAAAACTAAAAAAACAATGAATCACAACGGAAAAGAATTCAGTTATTATTCCCTGCCTGAACTGGAGAAGTTAGGATATAATGTAAAGAGGCTCCCGCTGTCAATGAGGATCATTATTGAATCCCTCCTCAGGAATATTGATGGCGTGAGGGTCAGAGAAGAAGACCTGATGAACGTTCTTAAATGGGATGCAAAAGATCCATCGGATTCTGAGGTCCCGCTTATTGTATCAAGGGTACTCATGCAGGATTTCACCGGTGTTCCGGCAGTTGTCGATCTAGCATCAATGAGAGAGAAGATGAAAGCGCTCGGGAAAGATCCTGAATTAATCAATCCGAAGGTGCCTGTGGATCTTGTTATAGATCATTCAGTGCAGGTTGATTTTTATGGAAACAGTGACGCTTACGATAAGAACATAGAAAAGGAATTTGACAGAAATTCTGAAAGGTACAGATTCCTGAAATGGGCTCAGAAATCTTTTAAAAATTTCAGGATAGTGCCGCCTGGTGTCGGTATCGTTCACCAGGTAAATTTGGAATATCTCGGAAAGGTTGTCACCTCCTCAAAAAACGGCCAAGAAGAGGTTGCATTCTTTGACTCGCTTGTTGGAACAGATTCGCACACCACCATGATAAATGGGCTCGGAATATTCGGCTTCGGCGTCGGTGGAATTGAAGCTGAAGCTGCGATGCTGGGCGAACCTGTCACATTTCAACTACCAAAGGTAGTGGGTGTAAATGTCCATGGAGCGCTAAGAGAAGGTATCACGGCAACCGACATCGTTCTGACGCTTACGGAAATACTCAGAAAGGCAAATGTGGTAGGTAAGTTTGTAGAGTTTTTCGGTGAAGGAGTTTCTGAACTTGCCGTTCCTGACAGGGCAACGCTTTCAAACATGTGCCCCGAATATGGAGCTACAGTTGCACTCTTCCCGGTCGACTCAAGAACCATTGAATATCTGGAGATGACGGGCCGGGAAATCTCACATATTGCTTTCGTAAAAAAATATCTTGAAGAGCAGCAAATGTTTGGTGTTCAAAAAGGACTTGAGTTCAGCGAGCTGATTGACCTTGATCTATCTTCTATTAAACCAAGTATTTCAGGACCAAGGCTGCCGCAGCAGAGAACGGACCTTGGCAAGGCAAACCGCAACTTTTTGAGTTTTCTGGAGAGTGAGGAGAATATCACTCCGGGTAAATCAGGTCAGAAGCAGGTTGCAGTTCGCCAGGTGCCATTAAAGATTGACGATGCCCAGTCATATCTTTCTGATGGGGACGTTGTGATAGCAGCTATTACATCCTGTACAAATACAAGCAATCAGAATGTAATGGTTGCAGCTGGGCTTCTGGCAAAAAAGGCTGTTGAGGCGGGCCTCAGTGTCAATAAGAAAGTAAAGACTTCTCTTGCGCCCGGTTCTCGCGTGGTAACCGAGTATCTTGAAAAATCTGGATTACAGGAATATCTGAACAGACTGGGGTTCTATCTGGCGGGTTATGGATGTACTACATGCATTGGAAATAGTGGCCCGCTTCATCCTGCAATAGAGGAGGCCATAACCGAGAATAAGCTTTCTGTCGCTGCCGTTCTTTCTGGCAACAGAAATTTTGAGGCAAGGATTCACAAGGACGTAAGGGCAAATTATCTCATGTCTCCCCCCCTTGTTGTCGCTTTTGCGCTGGCTGGAACTGTCATTATAGACATGGAAAAGGAACCACTAGGCAAGGGAAAGGACGGAAAGGATGTTTATCTTAAAGATATCTGGCCAACGGCAAAGGAGATAAATGCCGTAATTGCAAAAAACCTTGACCGCGGCATGTTCAAGGAAAAATACTCGAACATCGATAACTATAATTCTAAGTGGGCTGCGCTCGACGTTACTGCCAGCAAAACCTATCCGTGGGACGAAAAAAGCACATATATCCGCAATCCGACATTTTTTGAGGGATTCACACCAGATACAAGGAATACGCTCAAAACTATAAAAGGAGCCTATCCACTTTTGATACTTGGTGATTCTGTCACCACAGATCACATATCACCTGCTGGATCTATCTCAAAGAACAGTCCAGCTGGGAAGTATCTCGTTGAGAAAGGAGTAAAGCCAGAAGACTTCAATTCATTCGGTTCAAGGCGAGGAAATCATGAAATTATGATGCGGGGCACTTACGGAAATAACAGGCTCAAGAATCAGCTCGCATCACAGGAAGGGGGCTATACAGTTCACCTACCTGACAGGAAAGAGGGTTTCATATTTGATATAGCACAGCAGTATTCTTCAGAAAAAACGCCCCTTATTGTGTTTGCAGGAAAAGAGTATGGAGCTGGCAGCTCGAGGGACTGGGCAGCCAAGGGAACCTATCTCCTCGGCATCAAGGCCGTCATAGCTGAAAGCTATGAGAGAATACACAGATCGAATCTCGTTGGCATGGGCGTCATACCCCTTGAATTCGAGCAAGGGAGGGGTTATAAGTACCTGTCAGCGGATGTAACAAAGAAAATGACCATAGAGTTTACATCAAACAATTCGAAGTCTGCAGTTCTAAAATATATCAACACAGAAGGAAAGGAGAGCACCGAGAAATTGAAAGTCAGGATAGATAATGATGCTGAGATGCTCTATTTTTCAAGAGGCGGTATACTTCAGAATGCACTATCCAACATCATAAACGCTGGGAAGACACAATGAAGGTTGCCATTTTAGGGTTAGGACAGGTTGGCAGGGCGCTGCTTCAAATACTATCTGATTATTCTTCAACGGATAGATTTAAAAGTATCCAGATTGTGCTCGCAGCGGACTTCCAGCATATGATGATAAATGAGGATGGGATGGATCCTAGACGCCTTCTCTATTACAAGCAGAAAGGGGATATCTGGGGAACCGGTTACAGAGAGATAGACCGGAAGGATCTTTTCGGGACCGATTTTGACGTCCTGGTCGATCTGATGCCGGCGACAAAAGATGGCATCAGGGCACGCGACCTCTATCTCGAATCGTTTAGAAACGGCAAAAATATTGTCACTGCATGCAAGTCTGGGCTGGCAAACTTCTGGGACGAAATAATGAAAGGCGCCAAACTGAAATCAAGTAGGATACTTTATGAGGCGACCGTAGCTGGCGGTGTACCACTCTTCAATTTTATTAAACATTGTCACAGAACTGCAGAGATATCTTACGTCAGGGGACAGGTGAACAGTGCCGCTAATTTTGTTCTACTCTCAATTGCTTCCGGAAAGACGTTTGATGAGGCAATTAACGATGCTAAGAAGTTTGGAATACTTGAGGCAGATTTTCATTTCGACACACTGGGAATAGACAGTGCGTGGAAGACTGTAATCCTAGCAAATTCTGTCTTTGGCGCAAACTTTAAACCATCTGACGTAAAGTATGATGGTGTTGAGGATCTTTCAAAAATTCAGAACAATTTGGCAGATTATCGGTTATTGTCCAGTGTGAAGAGAATTAATGGAAAGATAGAGGCAGAATCTGTTCTGGTTAAACTCAATTCAGATGATCCTATTGTAAATCTGAAAGGAAGAGGGTTGGGCTTTACAATTGGGCTTAAGGATCGATCGCCCATGACACTGCTGGAATCATCAGACGGACCAATCGAGACGGCGGGTGCTGTCCTGAACGACCTGCTTGAACTTTCAGATTCGCCTGTTTCCCCCAGTAAAGTTTAAGCTCCTGCTGTGTTTTTATTTACAGTATTTGACGAACCAGTTGAGTTTTCTTTGAAGGCGATCCTTCATATTAGCTGGAACCCCTCTTCTTGCATGCTCATGGGAATCGCCTGGATATCTGGCCAGAGACGCCTCAGTTCCGTTTAACCTTATTGCAGTATACATTTGCTCTGACTGCTCGATTGGGCATCTGTAATCTTCTTCACCGCATATGAATAATGTCGGGGTCCTGACATTCTTTGCCCTGCTGATCGGTGACATTTCCATTAGAACACGCATGCCTTCAGGTGACCATGGATCCTCGATTCCGGATTCAATAGCATTAAACCAGAAACCGATGTCGCTAGTTCCACACATGCTCAAAAGGTTGGAAACCGATCTTTCTGATATTGCAGCCTTGAACCTGTTCGTTTTCGTTATTGCACTGTTTGTCATAAAGCCGCCATAGGACCCGCCAGTTATCGCAAAGTTTTCTGAGATATCATAACGTTTTTTTGCCTCTTCCATGAATGAAAGTATATCCTCAAAGTCTTTCCCTCCCCAGTCCCCAGCAACCTGGCGGGCAAAATCCTCGCCGTAGCCATCGCTTCCTCTAGGATTTCCATACAATACATTGAAGCCGTTTGAAACTAGATAGTTAAATTCAATGCTGTACGCATTTCCATAGGCTGTATGGGGACCACCGTGG
>JAJZKL010000127.1 GCA_021804185.1 Thermoplasmata archaeon
ATGATGAGGGGATCAATCTGTGGCCTTGGACAGGCAGCCGCCAAGATGTTCTTTGATTCCATGAGGTATTTCAGCGGGGAACTTGAAGAACATGAATCAGGAAATTGTCCATCCAACATCTGCTTTCGGGAGGAGAGATAAGCATGCCATTCACTATCAGAATTGATGGGACTGCTTTATCAGCTAAGAATGGCCAGAGCATCCTGGATGTAGCTAAAGCTAATGGCCTAGAAGTTCCAAATCTCTGTTCCTACAGCGGACATGAGAATGGTGTCTGCAGACTATGCATGGTAGAGGCAGGGAACCCGCCCAGAATGGTGCCATCCTGTTCAACCAAGGCAACTGAAAACATGGAAGTCAAGACGAAGACACCTTTGCTGGATGATTACAGGAAAGGGCTTCTGGGAATGATACTCCGGGAACATCCTGAACATTCCGGAGTTGAAGTGGAAAAATGCAGGCTTGAAAAATACGGTGAAGACTATCATGTTAATGCAAAAAGGCCACAAACAGGTTTTGATGTTTCCGTTGACTCAAGCCATCCGGGGATTACTTACGATCCTTCAAAATGCGTTCTCTGCAGGAAATGTGTCATTGCCTGCGACTCTGACCAGGTAAATGAAGTCATTTCAGTTTCTGGCAGAGGCCAGAAGACATTGATTACTTTTGACCTTGATGAACCTATGGGAAAATCAAGTTGCGCCAGCTGTGGTGCCTGTGTGGATGCCTGCCCAACGGGAGCGCTCATTGAAAAAGGATGGGGACCAGCTGAACGCACTACCGTAACCATCTGTCCTTATTGCGCTGTTGGCTGTTCTGTAGAATATGGAATAAATAATGGAAAAATAGTGTGGGCAAGAGGATATGACCAGAGTGAAGTCAACAGAGGAAAGCTGTGTGTGAAGGGAAAATTCGGGTTTGAGTTTGAAATGAGCAAGGACAGGCTTATTACTCCTCTTGTGAGAATTACCCCGAAGGAAAGGACTCCCTTAAATGGAAGAAGGATTGACCAGGTATTTAGGAAAGCCACATGGGATGAGGCACTTGACCTCATGGCCATGGAAATCGGAAAAGCCAGGGATCTCCATGGGAGACAATCTATTGGCGGCATAGCATGTGACAGGGCAACAAACGAGGACGTGTTTGCCTTCCAGAAATTTATGCGGGCTGCAGTGGGAACTGACAATGTTGATCAATCAGCCACGCTCTGCCATGCCCCTTCCGCAGCAATGTTGTCCTATGCCACCGGTGCAGGTGCTTCCACCAATTCCATCAAGGATGCTGGGCTTGCAAAGACCATAATAATGGTGGGTTCAAACGTAGATCGGGCGCATCCTGTCCTATCATCAGAAATAAAGAAGGCTTCAAGGAAAGGCGCAAAACTCGTTATTGTTGATCCCAGGCGTGTTGAACTGTCAAGGCTTGCTGACAGGCACCTTCTGTTGAAACCTGGGACAGATGCTGTATTATTTTCTGCAATGGCAAAGTACATCCTGGAAAATGAACTCGCCGACATGGATTTTATAGCTTCCAGGACAGAGGGCTATGATTCTTATAGGGAAAGCCTTGAACCATTCACCTTAGATTATGCTTCCAGGGTAACGGGCATTCAAGAAGGTGAAATCGCATATGTTGCCAAAACCTACGCAACCCAGAAACCTTCCATAATATTCTGGACCCTTGGAATAACGGAACATGAAAATGGTTCTGACAATGTATCTTCGCTGATCAACCTTGCCCTGATAACAGGCAATGTGGGCAAACGGGGCTCAGGCCTGAGTCCAATAAGAGGCCAGAACAATGTGCAGGGAGGTGCAGACATGGGGTCTGTTGCAGGATCGCTACCCGGATACCAGCCATTCTTTGATCCGAAGACCAGAGAAAAATTCCAGAATAAATGGTCATCGGAGTTACCTGAATTCCAGGGATGGAAGAGCACGGAAATGATTGAAGCTGCAAATAGGGGGATGTTGAAGTTCATGTACATATCTGGAGAGAATTCGGTCAGGTCACACCCTGACTCTCTGGGCACTATTGCGGCTCTGAAAAAGCTTGATTTCCTTGCTGTGCAGGATATTTTCATGACAGAGACTGCTGAATATGCAGATCTGATACTCCCGGCTGCATCTGCCTTTGAAAAGAGCGGTACCTTCACCAACACTGAGCGGCGTGTACAACTGGTGAACAAGATATTAGATCCGCCAGGTGAAGCCAGGCCTGACTGGCTCATTTATACTGAACTGGCAGATCGGCTGAACTATAAAATGAATTTCAATTCCAGTTCAGAAATAATGGAAGAAATTTCCACCCTGATTCCTTCATATGCCGGCATCAGTCATGGGCGACTTGAGAATGGGGGACTCCAGTGGCCCGTCAAGGATAGGCAGCATAATGGAACTGATCTCTTGCACACTGACTCATTCATAAGGGGAAAAGGAAGGTTCAGGATCATTTCCTGGAGGGAAAAAGACCCTTCGGAAATGCATACATACCCCTATTCCCTCATCATTGGGAGACAGAGGGAGCATTACCACACAGCCACAATGACATCCAGATCCCGTGTGATCGAGATGGTGGAAACTGGAAGCGTTATTGAGATGAACCCATCTGACCTGCAGAAGGAGAATTTCAGGGATGGAGAGGAAATTGTTCTGGAATCCAGAACCGGAAAAATCAGCGGGAAAGTCAGGTCCAGCCAGGATCTTCCTTCCGGGGTGCTTTTCACAACATTCCATTACAGTAACCTACTTGCCAATGTGCTGACTCCAGCCACATTCGACCCACCAACGAAGACACCCGCTTACAAGGATACGAGAGTGAGAGTATTCAGTGCCAAAAAGCCCTGAACCAAACAACTGAAACCTGAATTTTCTGGAAGCGGAGGGGGTCTTCCAACCCCCAACTTTTTTTCCTTTATTTCCGTTTCATTTTAATACGCATTTGTCTCATGTATTCAATGGTGAACCTTGTTCCAATAACTGATAAAGAATTTGATGCATTCATAGACAAATCGGTGAAGAATTACGCTATTGAAAAAGTGAAGTCGGGAAACTGGCCAGAAGAAGGATCGCTCGAAAGATCCATGGGAGAGTTTAAAAGGCTCCTTCCCGATGGAAAGGATTCTAAGGACAATTTTATTTACAAAATAGTCGAAAGTGCCACAGGTGAGCCTGTCGGAACCATCTGGGTTGCTCTGACAGAGCGTGGTGAGCTCCCGGGGGCGTTCATATATGATATTGAGGTCAATGAAAAACACAGGGGAAAGGGATACGGGAAAGCGGCTATGAAAGAACTGGAAAATGTCGTAAAAAGCCTTGGTCGTGACAGGATTTCCTTGCATGTGTTCGGTCAGAATAAAGTTGCAATTTCACTATACCAGAGCCTTGATTACCAGGTTACAAACATTATGATGTCCAAAGTTATAAAATAAGTGCCTTCACGGATATGAGTTGAATCAGCCCGGAATCCTTTCGCTGTATCTTCGCCTTTTAGACCAAATGCAACTGTTTTGTTATCCATAAATTTATCCTGAGCAACAGCCCTATGCGCTAAAGCATAGGCCTTCTAGCCTTATTATTCAAACATTTTTCCACCATTTGAGAATCGGATGAAATGTGGGATAAACCAAAAGCCATAGCTGTTTGGGCCCATAAGTAAGGATATACAAGATTAACAAGGATCAATTTGTGATGCCCATTTCATAGCAATAAATGATTACAGGACTTGAGATTTTCTTTAATTGGACAATGTCAATTTTTAGCTGAAGCTTGCCGCGACATCCGTTTCATTCCTTCATAATTCCATCTGGTTTCAGTTATCCTTGCATGTGGCTGTAAGTTGCATAATGCAGATGGCGGGAAGTCATATCCTGTCAACGGGATCTTGACAGAGCCTTTAATTGAAAAATAAAAGAATAGGACGCAAAAAAATAATATAGCTATTTTTGAGGCCCAATTCTTCTCATTATCTGGCCCATACCTTTCATCAAAGCCATCATGACAGACAAGGATAGCATGATGTCCTCATCGCCTATGAGGTTCCTCAATTTGAGGGGGGAATATTTCCTGGGGTTCTCAACTGCATCGTTTACGTTGTCCGTTATGTTCTCCATGTTGAACATCAATCCCTTTATCATGTCTGAGTTCTTCTCCGAAGCCATTGCCCCCATTACGGAGATAAGCACATTCATGGACTTCATCATAGAAACTGTAAATTCCTTTGAGGAGAAGAATTTTCCCAGAAAATCCACATCTGTTGGCACATAGTCATTTACGAGGCCGGTCATTAAATCTATTATTCCAGCTGACTTGAGCTTGTCCAGTGCACCCATGAGTGATTTAATCACATCAGCATTGTCCACTACCTTGGCCAGGAGCTCCTCCATTTCATCATTATCCATAACATCAGGTCTTTCCAATTACATCACCCCTCTGAGCATTCCGCTGAAGTAAGTGTCAGCTGAAGTCCACTTCAGGATATAGTCCAACTTGCTCTGGAACAGTGCCCTGGGCGGCCTTGTGTATGAGAAGTACAGGGTAAATGCCTTTTCATCCCCCGTAACTGTTGTACAGGCAACTGAACCGTCGTAGAGCTCTTCGGCAACAAATCCTGAGATTTCTGACGCTATGCGGCCAGCAAGATATTCAACCTGGAAGTGGGCCGTTGCACCGGCCTTGGAAATAGGCAAATCAGTCGCATCGCCTATGACGAAGACGTTGTCAAAGTTTTTATAATTCAGGTGGTGCCTGTCCACCATTATGTATCCCTGTTCATCAGCCAGTCCGGATTCAGTTATGACTTTCTGGCCCTTATGAGGAGGCACAAGTATAAGGAAATCATATTTCAGATCCTCTCCCTCGAGCGATGAGATCATTTTTTTCTCACTGTTTATGGACTCGAGGTTGAACAGCGTGTGGTAAATTATCCCTTTCTCGTCAAACAGCTTCTGCACGTAGTTAGAAACATTTTCCATGGTGAAGACCCTGTTCAACGGGAATATATAATGAAGATCAGTTTTGTCTCGTATTCCTCTGCG
>JAJZKL010000128.1 GCA_021804185.1 Thermoplasmata archaeon
CTGTAAACCGGAATTTAAAAAGAAATACAGAGTCCTGCTCATGGACAACTCCGTCCACATGTTTAAGGGGGGCGGACAGGTTTTTTTCTCGCAGCTTCCTGTCCAGGGCACTTATGCCAAGGTTTAGAAAAAAATGCAATATTTTGGCCGGTAGATTTGTAGCACCCATGACTCTTAGGGTTTCCCCGGGCGGAGTGGCGAGGTTCCAGAAAATTGTGCTGTGCACCGGCACTGTGTATGACATATTCAAGACCACAGTCTTTTCTTGTTGTCGGAAGACTTTGTAAAAAAGAGAAGAGTTTGTTTGAAACATTGCCTCAAACATCCATGAAACACCCCATAACATTGATTCATTTCCCTCTAATTTGTACATGATTCTCCCAAAGAATCCTATTTCATGGGCCAAGGACTGGATCTTCGTTGCCCCCTCATTCATGAGCCTTTCTGCGTGATTGTGTGGTATATAGGGAGAAACGACCCTCACAGTATCGTAATCTTTGAAACACTTGATTACCATGGAAACAAGGCTATACTGGACAGAAGCCCTAGTTCCTATGGGATCACATATTATTGTGACTTCCTTCAACAGTATGGGAATTCTTTGTTACAATTAATAATTTCCAGATTTGAGTGCTTAACGCTTCCGGCTTGAGTCCATTCTGGTCAAATTGTCCCTGATAAGTGTTATGTAGCTGCGGCTCATTGATTCTAGGGAATATCTCTCAAGGATTGTTTTGCGGGCACTGTTTCCCATTTCCCTAATTTTTCCCATGGAATGCGCCATTTCCCTGAGGATTGAAATAAATTCATCCCCACTTTCCACTACGTACCCGTTCTTCCCATTATCTATGAGTTCCAAGGAAGCACCGTTGGGGAAGGACACGATAGGGAGGCCGCATGACATCGCTTCCAGAAATGTATAGCTTAAACCTTCATTCAAGGATGCGGACACAAATAATTTTGCCTTCCTGTATGACTCGATCTTCTCCCGGTCACCAACATGGCCCAGAAGCCTTACCCTGCGTTCCAGGTCAGAAGCTGTAATCAACTCCTCATAGAAATGCCTCGAAGGCCCGTCGCCAACGATTGTCAGTTTAGCCTCCCCCACTTCTGCAACAATCTTTATCAGGGTTGAGATGCGCTTCTGTGACTCGTCTAGCCTGCCCACAAATAAGAGGTCAAGGTTTTCACATCCTGATGTTTGCTGCGGAGAATATATGTCTGTGTCAATACCGTTTGGGATGTTGACGATGGTAGATTGGTACCTCTCCGAAAGGATTCGTTCCTGTTCCCTGTTTATTACAACCATGGTAGCCTTGAATCTTGAAACGCTCCTGTCGACATAGGACCTCACATCGAATACCTCTTTCGCCAGACCCTGTTTACTACTATCAGCAAATATCTCCCTGATAAATGGGTTGTGGAAAACCAGTATGAGGTTAACTGCTTTCAAATTCCGCTTTTCTATTATGAATAGATCAGTCAGGTCATTGGAAACTATGAGATCGAAGCGTTCCCCTCTGGGAATTTTATGGGATAGCCTTCTCAGTCGTATGTAATAATTCACGTTCTCCAGAAAGGTCGTTGCTTGACCAGCGATTGTAAATGAAGGAAAAATCGCCATAAGCGATTTTGTAACTGCATCAATAAATCTGCAGACTGTTCTGTTGATGGGATCTGCTGTCAAGGATTCTGAATTCAGCACCTTAAGGTCCATATCTTTTTCCATGAGGACGATGCTTTGAAGCTGCGAGAAAAAAACCTGTCCGCCCCCCTTAAACATGTGGACGGAGTTGTCCATGAGCAGGACTCTGTATTTCTTTTTAAATTCCGGTTTACAGGCCTTTTCAATCATAAGCACACAGCCAGTACATGATCAGGAGGCACCGCTTATTGAGGTATCTGTTCGAGGAGTCTATCCATAGCCTTAACATGCTCTTCCATGACCCTCCCAGTTTCATGAAATTTCTCCATGTGCTCATGGGCACGCCTCCCCAATACAAAACATTCCTCAGATGAAATAAGGGCGGAGATTGAGTCCTTGAAATTACCATCCCTGACAAATGCCCCGAATCTGCTGGCATAGTTGTCAGGATCGACAGAAGACACTATGGAGCAGCCGTGTGCCCCTGCTTCCAGAAAGGATATGGGCAAGCCCTCCCTCACGGATGAATTGAGAAGCACCCATGCCCTGTCCATTATTCTTGTCTTTTCCTCCTCGCTCACAAAGTCGAGGATGTGTATATTCTCAAATTCCACGTAATGGCTCCTGATCTCCGTCTGCCTTTTCTGAAGAACGGGGTGACCCGATGCAGTTCCTATGAAATAGAACTGGATTTCGGGCATTTCCTTGGCTGTTTTCAGTGCGACTTCCGGCCTTTTCTGCGGGTCCCATCGGGCCAGCCACACCACGGAAGGCTGATCTGATTTCTCAGGTATGGTGTGGGGGACATCAATGGGGTTTCTAAGAACGCTGGGGCCGGCCTTCAGGTTAAAAATCGCTTTCAGCTTTTCCGAAATGAAACTAGCCTCAGCAAACAGTTCATGCTGGGACTGGCTCCTTGCATATGCACCAAGTGTCCTGTTCAGTATCCTTCCCCTCGAATAGGGCGTTCCGCTAACTTCCCTCTCCATGGACCGCAGGGTGTATTCGGCGACGAATCTAGGCTCCAAGAGGTTCCCATTCAGGTAGTCATGCTCTGCTTCCCTCATCAAAGAATAATCAATGTCATCGAAAGGGTCCTGGAATATCCCCATATGGGGCAATCTTCTCTTTACGATTTCGAGGCTGGGCTGAAATGGATCCTCAGAGAGAAAAATATCAACATTTTCCCGGAGAAAAGCATCCAAGGGTCCCCGGCCCAGATTGAGGAGTGCCAATCCCCTGAGGCCCCTTTGCAGGATCGTGTTCTCGGCAAATATGTTGTGGAGGGTGCGGAAGAAGTGCAGGTTAACACCGTTAAGTCCTGTGTCAAGGGGTTCCCTGTTGTTCCCGTCATAGGCAAATCTCGGTACAAAAACATGGACTTCATGCCCCATGGCCGCCAATGCCTCCGCCTTCTTCCGTGCGAGAAAGCCGAATCCCCCATGGGCATTCATGGGTATTCCACGGGTGTTGCTCTTGAAACCGAAGTACTCCTTTGATATGATTCCTATGCGCAATTTGTTTCATCGGTTCAGTGCAAGTACCGTAAAATATGTTTCTCTGCCTTGTCAGATTCATCAATTGAATAATCAGCAGTTAACCGATGTGCTCCCTCAATTACGTCGGGATGGGTGGTCATGCAGGCAGGGAGACCTGTGTGAGGGAAATGTACCTGAGGGCAAAGGTACCGTTCCAGCTAAAGCTCTGTCCTGCGAATTCAACATAGTCCAGGAAATTAGGGGCGCTTATATTGAATGAGATTCTCTCCCACTGGTTCGCAGCACTGAGGTTCCTTCCGGTAACCCCGAACATGCCCATGGGGATATATCTGCTGGCCCCGGTACTGTTCATATAGGAGAATCTCAGTGTGAAAGAGTTGGATGGACTTATGTTGGACGCCCTCAGATCAAGAGTGAGCGTATAATTCCCGGGTTGCATGAAAGTGTAAGGGCCGTACCATACCAGGTTCCCCGTTGTGTTGTCAACGGACTGTACGGTGCCGTTGCTGTAATAGTATGGCATTGAAACCGACAGCCGCTCATCACTGAAGGTCTGTTTTTCAGGACCATATATAACTGGGGGACCGGCGTATCTGTACGACAGCAGGATAATTCCACTGCTTTCAGCCATAATGCCATAGTTCGTGGAGTTCAGGAAATGTCTCAGAGTCTGGTACATGCTTGCTGAATAATTTCCTTGACCCCCGTTGGTGAACCAATTGCTGTAGGGATCGGCAATTATGTATTTGGGATGATGGATCCAGCTACCTCCAAGGTAATATGTGTAGTTGCCTGGAAAGCCCAGGCCATAGAAAGACCCACCGCTTACCGGATCATGGTATATGACCTCCGGCATGTTATTCTGGTACAGCACATACGGCGTATTTGAGGGAATCAGTCCCACTATGTCTGTGTAGGCATTGAACAGAGACTGGTTGTGATCCAGTTCATCCTGAATCATGAAATTTGCTGAAGAATTGCTGTTGAGGGGGCCATATGGCTGGTAGACTGTCCCAAGAAGGATTACTAAAATGGCAATGCTCAGTAGCACCTTCGACCTCGGTGACAGAAGACCTTTCATTGCATGGATTTCTTGGCGTAAGGTTTGTTTGTGCTCCAGGGAACGATCCGAATCTCTCAGTTCAGAAAGTGCCTCGATTGCCCCAATGAACAGGAATGGAACAACCATGCTCCAGTATTGGACCAAGATAAAGTATGGAAAATAGTACGCCCCATATCCTGAGAAGAAGAGCAGGAAAATGTAAGGGGCAAGCATTGCCAGCCATTTCAGCCTAAGAAGTGGGAGCATAAGGAATGGCCCGAACATGAGAAACAGGGTGAATATCTTGCTGTCAATGCTTTCAGGGAAGTTACCCAGAAAACCTGAGGTGGTGGAATGGGCATCCTGCAATACGCCAGGCACAATACCATCTCCATGGAACAGGAAGAATCCGGACAGCAAAAAGCCTGCAGATATTGCTATAACCGTGGCAATTGTCAGGGTAGCCCCAGTCTTAACCTTTCCGTTGGCAAGGTTTCCAATAATTGCCATAAAACCGAAGGCAATTGGAAAAATTTCATATGGGAATCTCACCAGTCCGGACAGCACAAGGAACAATGCTGCCCATTTCCATTTCCCGTACAGAGTAAAAGCATATCCTGAAAGGAACAACGGTATGAACAGGGACTGGTAGTGCACATCGAACCAGGTGATGCCTGCAGTACCAAAATAGATCAGGTAAATGAGGGCAAGCAGCAGGGCTTTGCCTCGGGACCCAAGCCAATATAACGATATGAAATACACAGGGATCGCTGCGGCAGAAATCCAGAAAACCTTACGCCAAGAAATCC
>JAJZKL010000129.1 GCA_021804185.1 Thermoplasmata archaeon
ACAAATGATTTTGTAATACTGAATTTCAAGGGCACAGATGTGGCAGGCCATGACGGAGACCCGCTTCTCAAGAAAAATGTGATAGAGAGAGTTGACAGGGCAATCTCTCCCCTGAAGGATATGCTTGAGGATACAGTCATTGCTGTTACTGGGGATCACAGCACCCCCTGCTCAATGAAAGACCATTCCGGGGATCATGTCCCCATACTTTTTGCCACATCCGGCAATTTAAGGGACCGTGTTACTCATTACGATGAAATAAGCTGCATGGATGGGGCACTGGAGATAAGCAGTATCAACGTGATGGATTACCTGCTACAGCTTTCTGAAAGGTCTGACAAATATGGAGCTTAGATAATGGCTGATTAACCATAAACATAGATATGTTTAAATATCTTGTAGGGAATATGTGTCCGACATGAGTATGACCCTCAAGAGATCCAGGATCAAGTCCATGAAGGATTCCTGGAGAGACTGGACAATTTACCGGACTATGAAGAAAAACGAGAGTATGAAGTCCATGATATACTCCCAGCCAAAGGGCATATTCTATGGAATTGTATTTTCTCTTCTGATGTGGTGGATTCCTATTGCCGGTCCGGCTGCAGCCGGATACATATCCGGGAGAACCTCCGGTACGCCATCCAAGGCAGTTGTATCAACTCTTGTGGCCACTTCAATCCTTATGATCCTTACGATGATGTTTCTCCCATTCAGGACTGGTGTCCTCAGCTCAGTGGGCACATACCTTAGTTCCGGGGTTATCGCAGTTTCAGGATCCAAACTGTTTGCTTATTCCGGTTTCCTGACGGACCTGTATACCTCATACGGAATACTCAAGACCCTCACCATAATAATGCCCGGTTCCCTCATAATACTGAATGTTTTCGGATATGCGGGAGGATACATGTCCCAGATTAAAAGACAGGAAGAGAATTACTCTGCTGGTTACCTTAAGAACAGTGTGGGGGCTTCCGTTGCAAAAAAGGAGAGAACCTCAAACCCCGATGAAAGGAAAATAATCAGGGAATTCAAGGACGCCAGGAATGACAGTGAAGACGGTGTCGGTGACTGGACCTATCTCTGATATAAATGAATATTTCAAATACGTGATTGGATTTCTGTTACCATGATCGATGTCAAGAAACTCAGGGAAAATCCTGATATTTTTTACAAGGCTGCTGAAAACAGGTTTTATGGCAAAGAATTTATAGATCGCTTTTTTGAACTTGACGGCAAGTGGCGTGAGATTCTCAAGCAGATTAATGACATGAAGCATGAGAAAAACATCGCTACCGGAGAGATATCAAGAAAAATAAAGGAGAATCTTGATGTAGATCCCATTAAGGAAAAAGTCAGGGACCTGAATTCCAAAATAGACGCCCTGGAAACAGAACAGAAAAGTATAGAGGCCGAAAGGAACATGGCCGTTTATGCCATTCCAAACCTGTTGCACGAAACAGTTCCGGTATGCAAGGGCGATGAAAACAACAGGGTTGTGAAAACATGGGGAGTTGCGAAAGTATTCAGGGATGATGTCACAGAATACAGGAATGCGACTGACAATGGAGCCCGATATATAATAACAGAGAAGAAGCCCATGAGCCATGTGGATCTGGCGGATAAACTGAAGCTTGTTGATCTTGAAAGAGCCGGGAAAGTTGCCGGCGCAAGATTTTATTACCTGAAGAACAGGCTTCTTAAACTGGAGATGGCACTGGAGAATTTTGCAGTTGATTTTCTTTCAGAAAGAGGGTTTTCTGTTGTGGAGCCGCCATTCATGCTCAACTACCAGTCAATGTCAGGCGCAACAGACATGGAAACTTTCAAGGACACGCTTTACAAAATAGAGGGCGAGGATCTTTATCTCATCTCCACATCAGAACATGCCATAGCATCAATGCTTCGGGACGAGATACTGGAAGAGAATGAACTCCCGTTGAGGATAGCCGGTTTTTCTCCATGTTTCAGGAAGGAGGCAGGTGCACATGGAAAGGATACGAAAGGTATCTTCAGGGTCCACCAGTTCAACAAAATCGAACAGTTCATCTTCTGCAGGGAGGACGAATCCTGGGATTTTCTTGAGGAGCTTCTCAAGAATTCTGAGGAGATATTCCAGAAGCTGAACATACCTTACAGGGTGGTTAATGTCTGCTCAGGAGAGCTTGGATCACTTGCCGCAAAGAAATACGACATTGAAGCATGGTTTGGGTCGCAGGGAAAATTCCGCGAAGTCGTGTCAGCGTCAAACGACACGGATTACCAGGCAAGAACACTCGACATAAGGTACAGGACAAAGGATGGCAACCGTACCCCGCATACCCTTAACTCAACTGCCATTGCAACCACGAGGGTACTTGTGGCAATTATGGAAAATAACCAGACTGAAGATGGAATGGGAATAATTGTGCCGGAAGCCCTGGTACCATACACTGGTTTCGATCTTATTTCAGCAGATTGATCTGGTTATGCTGATCTCTCTGAATAGGCTATTTTTGCAGCCATTGGAGAGTATTTTTTCCATCTGTCGACCAGAGGTATGAACTCTTCCGAAACCTTGTCCATAAGGTTCAGATACTGCAGTATCCCAAGAACTGACTGGTCTGCGTCCCTGACTGCACTTATGAGGTCCCTGTTTCCGTTGGTGGAATCTCCTCCTGAGAAGAGACCCGGTATTGAGGTCATTCCGTTGGGGTTTACAATTGGCTGCCCCTGTGGGGTTAACCTGAGTTTCCTCAAGTATTCCTCTTCCATGAAGGTGTAATCGTTTTCCTGGCCTGTTGCCTCTATAACGTAGTCCGCGTCGATTATCTGTACCTTGTCCTTGTTTGGAACAGGTTTTGCCCTGCCTTTGCCATCCGAAACCATATCGTTCTGCCAGTATCTGACAGCCACTACCCTGCTGCCTTTCTTGACATACTCAAATGGAGTGACTTCCCAGACATAGTGTACTCCTTCTTCGTCAGCCTCTTCCAGCTCTTCCTCTGCGTTCATGGAAGGATATCCGGGCCTGTCAATCTCTCTTCTCCTGTAGAAAATGTATGAGTTCTGGGCTCCAAACCTCAATGCTGTACGGGATGAGTCGTTTGCAGTGAAACCTCCACCTATTATAACAACGTTCTTCCCCACATCAACCTTTTCACCAAAGCTTGCCCTCCTCAGGAATTCTGTTGCATGAACAACATTTTCCGCATCACTTCCCGGTGTGCCGGTCATCCTCGGTTTCTGATTTCCAACAGACATGAACACTGCATCATAGCTGTTCATGAGTTCCTTGAAAGAGACATCTTTCCCGACTTTAGTATTGAGATGGACCTCCACACCCTGAGACAGGATATACCCTATCTCCTTGTCCAGAACATCCTGAGGCAGCCTGTACCTTGGAATACCAGTTTTCATGAAACCACCAAGAGCGGGCAGTTTCTCATATATTGTGACCTTTACTCCCTGTATTGAGAGATAATAAGCTGCTGTAAGGCCGGCTGGACCACCGCCTATCACCGCAACCTTTTTTCCAACAAATTTCTTCTTCGGAACACTTATAATACTCGAATAATCATCAAATTTATCTGCAGCGTACCTTTTCAGGTGTCTTATTGCAATAGGTCCGCCCGTGTCATAAAGAACGCAGATATCTTCGCACATATGTGTACATACGCGCCCTATAATAGCCGGGAATGGAAGGTTCTCAAAAACGATCCTTACAGTCTGTGCCGGATCTCCTACGGCTGTGCTCTTTATATAACCGCCAATATCCAGGCTGGCTGGACACGACTGCGTACATATATTACATCCTATGCAACGGCTTGCTTCTGCTACGGCCGAACTGTCCGAATATTCCTCAAGCGGTTCTATGGTGAACCCCTGGAGCCTTTTCTTGGGATCAGCATGGTCTATTTTAACGCGTTCAAAGCTAAGCATTTTGCGTACCCTTGTAACTTAATAACTGCAAGCGTTATAAACATTTTTTAGTTCAAAACCATAAAATATTGCACTTTGTCCAGTCCTGGTACACCTGCAAATTATTTTGGCTTCCATGACATTCTTACTGCAGAGTTTCTATCAAACAGCATTGGTGCCAGCTTTGCATATATCAGGTAGTGATCTGATGAAACATCTTCCCTGATCTTGCGTATCTCCGGGAAGGTTCTGACAAATAGCCTGAAAGAACCTCTGGCCAGGAGCAGAAACTGTGCATCCTTGATCAATGGCGTAACATTTATTGATTCCACCAGGCGACTTACCATGTCCATTTCGGTCTGCCCGGTGGATTCAACTTCCCTCACAAGCATATCATATGCAGTTGACGACATGATCAGTTCCGGTTTTTCATTATACCCCGAATCAGAAAGGAATTCTATTGCTTTCACCACATCTTTAGCAACATTTCCGGATTTTGACCAGTCGCCCGGTTTTATGTCCGTGGCCCTTTTCAAAAGTGATAGTTCGTGATCCGAAATGATGATTTTATTGACACCTGCATCAAATTTTCTCAGGGCCATTTCTTCTTCCATTTTTTTATACAGACTGTCCCAGTGTCTCTGAACTTCGTATTCTACTGAAAGCTGAGAGAGCGGGATTATCTTCTGACTATCTTCCGGCAACGGCAACCCATCCTGGGACCATCTTATTTCCTCAACGTGAGTCGTGTAGTGAAGGTTAAATGGACTCGGTTCTGGTTCTCTTTTGCCCTTTGATTCAGAAATCTCCTTCGGTTTAAGTTCCAGCGGGAACTCCTGCTGTTTGCCAAGAAGGTCTGATGCCTCCTTCCACCCGCTACTGATTTTTTCAAAATCGTTAGGAACGTATTCATACATAAGTCTCATGAATTCCCCGAAATGAGTGACCTCCTCCTTCGCAATATCCTCATGCACTTTCTTGAATGAGCCGTCAGGCATGAGTTTTGACTGCTGAAGGTAAAAATTGATTGCGTCCAGTTCTGCAGCAAGAGCGAGCCTTATTGATCTTGATATTTCCTTGTTGTACCA
>JAJZKL010000130.1 GCA_021804185.1 Thermoplasmata archaeon
AGGTACTTCATTGTCCTCACATTGCCCGATGTTTTCTCGTCCATGACGACGTCGATTTTCTTTTTCTCAGTATCTGGAAATTTAACCGTGACGTAAGGTATGAACTGTGCAACGGCCATTATGAAGTCTATGAAGAACAGGAGGTTATAGTCAGGAACCCTGTAAAGTAGAAGGCTGGCAGAAGCTGCTGCCCCAACGCCGTATGATGAGAAGTTGTAAATTGAAAATGCATGGTTTTTAGACTTTCTGTCAACCTCATAATGGCTGATGGCATACTGCTCAATTGCCAGATTGGCGGTAAGGTCCCTCCCGCTGAGGGAAATGCCTCCCACAATGACGGCGACAATGTAGAATATTATGCTGTGATAAAAAATAAGAAGAACAAGTGAAATGGAAAGAAGTGAGGCAAGCGTGAATGCCCTTGTTCTGTTTTTTATCCTTATGGCCGGAAAAAGGTAGACGAACAGCGTTGATGATATCATACTGACAAAAAGTGCAATCCCTATCTCAATGCTGTTATAACCCAGGCTTGAAAGATAGAAAGGGGATGATACAGCCAGAGTTGTGAATATGAACGATCTTAATGACTTTGATATAGAGAGTTCGTATGTTGTTCTGTGCATTCCCATCTTACAGTGTTCCGTAATACTTGATTGTTTTTACTTCCCTCTTTGCTGTCCTGATCTCAATCTGAACTGATTTTTTATAATTTTCAAGTTAGCAAATATTTTAAGTCTTAATTAGATGCGATTTCATGTCAAGAACAGTATCTGATGTCATTATTGAGACCCTGATTGACCTTGGTATTAAGAGAATATACGGACTTCCGGGTGATTCACTGAACCCTCTTGTGGATTCCATAAGAAGGCATGACGATAAAATAGAGTTCATCCAGGTCAGGCATGAGGAGGGGGCAGCACTTGCAGCATCCTTTGAATCCAAACTTACGGGAAAGGTTACAGTTTGCATGGGAACCTCCGGACCCGGATCAATCCATCTCCTGAACGGACTGTATGACGCAAAGATGGATCATGCCTCTGTTATTGCACTGACAGGTCAGGTGGAAACAGATCTCATAGGCACAGACTATTTCCAGGAGGTGAAGCTTGACAGCCTTTTTGCAGATGTATCCGTGTACAGCACCACCATAATGAGCCCTGAAAGATCACAATCCCTTGTTCTCAGGGCGCACAGAGAGGCATTGATGAGAAAGGGTGTTTCGCATCTTATCCTTCCGGCGGATGTACTGCGCCTCCAGTCCAATGAACCCGAGAATATTACAGAAGATTTCTATCCCATACTCAAATTCAATCCTGATCTTCAAAAGGTGAATGACGCCATCAACCGGTCAAAGAAGCCCGTAATTCTTATAGGAAAAGGTGCAAGAGGATGCGGTCTTGCGATAGATGCACTTTCCGAAAAAATCGGTGCACCCATAATCTATGCCCTCAATGGAAAGGGGATAGTCGATGATCTTGACAGAAAGGTCATGGGAAGCCTGGGACTCCTTGGAACCAGACCTTCGTACGATGCTATGAAACATGCTGACCTTCTCATAATGATAGGATCATCGTACCCATATATACAGTTCATACCTTACGTCACGGTTAAATTTCCAGATACTGAGAAAAAGAAAATCGACGTCGTCATGGACGAGAAAACATCGGGCAATGTGAGGACAATGAAGTACCTGTTCTCCATGGATGCACTGGGTGGAGGACTAGTGAACACTGCAATTCTTTCCCTCTGGTTCAAATATGTATACAACATAACACTGTCTGAGGCAGGCATAATCTTCCTGATTGTGAATATTGTTACTGCCTTTTCAATACTCCTTTCATCCAAGCTCTCTAACAGGATGGGTGTGGTTAGAACAATGGTTTATACTCACCTGGTCAGCAACGTATTCCTCATACTGATACCTGTATATCACAGCCTCATCATAAGCGAGATTTTTCTATTTCTGAGGCAGACCACAAGCCAGATGGATGTCCCGGCAAGGGACAGCTTCACAAACACCATAATACCGGGAGAATACAGGATAAAGGCAAACTCTGTTTTCAACAGCGTCAGAACAGGTTTTCAGGTTCCCGGGCCGCTCATATCGTCCGTACTCATAGATGCATTGCCGGCCACAGTATTCTACTCAGCCGGGTTAATAAAAATGGGTTATGATCTCCTCTTTTTCAAAAAGTATAGAGATTTCAGGGATGCATGACTATTTTTCCCTCCATCTGGTGAAGTATTTTGCAAGAGAGAGATATATCACAGTCTCACCCAGCAGCACAAATATCATGGTATAGAACTCTGGTGAAAGTCCGAATGTTCCCTGGAGAATTATGGCAGCCGGGGTTGCAGGGGAAATTGCCAGAACGTAAAGGATGTCTCTTGGTAGGAACGTGTATGGGTAGAACGTTGGCGGCAGTATTGTCATTATTATGGAGAGAATACCTGTGATGCCCCACACATTCCTTATATGCTTGATGGCACCGGCTATTATGAACGATATTGCCGATGTTGACAGAGTAAGCATGACCAGTACACCGATCATAATCAAAACTCTGATGGGGTTGAAAAGGTGGTATAGAACAGCAAGGACTGAATACAGAGCCAGACCGGGAACTGTAAAGAGAAGGAAGCTCAGTGTTAGCCCTATCATGTAGTCTATGGATGATATGCTGGTGGCTATGAAAAGATCCTGTATCTTGGCCTGAAGTCTGAGGAAAGCTGCGTCGGATGCACTTGTGAGGCCGTTTGATGCAACAAGGGTAACAAATCCTCCAACCACTGCGTACTGGACAAGAGTTCCGTTGGAAAGCACATATACAAGGAAAAGAAGCGTCAGTGGTGTTGTGATTGACGCTATTACATATGAAGGTCCCCTCCCTATTACACGAAAACCATAGTACCATGCAAAGTAAAGGGAAAATTTAGGATTCAACGCTTACCCCTCTCAGTATGAAAACATCATCCAGTGTTACCTTCTTCACCGTGCATCCCATTCGCAGGTATTCAGAAGCATCAGCCTCATCTATATACTTCACATAGGTATTGCTTATCCTTATGGATCCATCCAATGGGGTGTGGCTCTCTGCCCTGACTTTTCCACTGAATCTTGAAAGAAGTTCCTTCACTTCCCCCTTTTCAATAATAAGGCCCCCCTCAACCATGAACACTTCATGTGAAAGCTCTTCAGCCTCCTCCATATAATGCGTTGTGACTATGAGGTTGCCCTGCAGCTTCCTTATGGATGACCACACTTCCATTCTTGAAACGGGGTCAAGGCCTGTTGTGGGCTCATCAAGAAAAACTGTCTCTGCATTTGAGGCTATGGCCATTGCCACGAAAATTTTTCTCTTGGTTCCACCAGACAGCGTATCTGATGGCTTATCCTTATATTCAAGTATTCCAAGGCTGTCCAGTGCATTCATGGCCTCTCTTCTTGCATCTCTGTACTGGAACTTTCGCGCCAGAAGGTAAAGGGTGACATGTTCCATGGGGGTAAGTATACCAATGGGTGTTGCCTCCTGAGGTATGCTGCATATTTTCTTCCTTACCTCCAGAGTGTTTTTCATCACATCAAGACCATCAATGATAACCTCTCCAGAAGAAGGTTCAAGCTGTGTTGAAAGTATCCTCATAAGGGTTGTCTTTCCTGCCCCGTTTCTCCCTATAACGGAAGTGATGCGTTTTCCGATTTCAGCATTAATGCCTTTAAGGGCTTCTGTGCCATCGCTGTATACCTTTCTGACATTGTTTATCTGAATCATGTGAACTCTTTTCCCATGAAATTCAACCTTATTCACAGTACATATATGAATAATCCATTTCAAATTCAATTAAGCATGAATTTGCAGTTTCCAGGTATGAAATCATTTCTTTCCCTGGTTCCATGCTGCCGGAGATTCTGCACTCTTTATGGTTTCAGTTTTTCTGCTCTTTACAAGGGAACTCAATCCAGCCACTATGAGTATGGCGAAGCTTGCAATGAGTGTCGCATGAATTCCCACAAGGAATTTAGCTGAAACTCCTCCCTGAAGTTTCGTTACGCCAAGGAAAACCTCAAAGGCAACATATCTTGGAACAGAAAGTGCTGCTATGGAGATTGCAATCACATAGCTGAAGAGAGTCCCGATGTTGGACAGTGTTCTCAGCAACCCTGAAATTGATCCATACAGTTCTCTTGGCGCTCCGGACATTACGGCGCTGTTGTTTGATGGCCAGAACATGGCTCCGCCAAACCCGGTAACTATGGATCCAGCAATAACCAGATAAAGTGTTGTGTTAACCCCCATGAGGAGATAAATCAGGACACCGGCAGCCATCATGAAAATTCCAGTGCTGGCCACCACTCTTGGTCCGAATTTATCTGAAAGCTTCCCCATTTTAGGAGCAAGGAAACTGGATATTATGTATCCCGGAACAAGCAGGAGTGAAGAATCCAGGGGGCTGAATCCCCTTATTCCCTGAAGATACATAATGAGTATAAACAGCACTGAAAGATATCCAACTGCCTGAAGAGTTGCGGCAAGAAGTGAAAATGTAAGTACTCTCTCTTTGAATGCCTTCAGAACTATGACAGGATCCCTGGCCTTTCTTTCAACAAGCACAAATGGGATGAGCATTGCAATACCCACCAAGACCAAGGCAAGATTTAAGGGCTGGACTCCATTTCCTGCGATTTCCACTGCACCGTATGATATGAGGGAAAGAAGTGTGACCAGTATTGCTGTGCCCGTGTAATCTATGGTAGTTTCGGTCCTTTTGTCATCCCTTATGTATCTCAGAGCAAACAGGAAACCTATAAGCCCCACCGGAACATTGATGTAAAATATGAATCTCCATCCTATGAAGGTTGTGATGATCCCACCAAGCACTATTCCAAGGGCTCCTCCTATTGTCCACCCCATGCTTGTTATGCCGAATGCCTTTCCGCGCTCATGAGGGGGGAAGTGATCAGCCACTATTGCGTTGCTGTTTGCCTGAA
>JAJZKL010000131.1 GCA_021804185.1 Thermoplasmata archaeon
CATTATGATTCCGGGACGAATGAACTCAAGAGAGGTCAAAAGGATGATGGCCCAGATGGGCATAAAATCCACTGAGATGAATGATGTGAAAACCGTGATCCTGAAAGGAACGGATAAGGATTATGTAATATCCGACGCGCAGGTAACAATGATTGAGGCACAGGGGACGAAAACTTTCCAGGTCATGGGGACAATGAAGGAGACAAAGAAATCTGTTTCAGAAGAAATTCCCCCTTACAGTGATGAGGATATAAAACTGGTTATGGATCAGGCATCTGTTTCAAAGGAGAAGGCCATTTCTGCACTGAAGAAGGCTGCCGGGGAACCGGCCAGAGCAATAATGGATTTAATTGAGAATGCCGGATCTTAAGGGTATATTGGAAAAAGCCAGACCTTCAGAGTATGAATCCAGTATTCTTTCAAGGACATCAGATGATGTTCTTCGCAGGATAAAGTTATACTGCTCTTCGAAAGGCATATCCGCCGAACCCATAGTGGTCGGCTCGTTTTCGAAGGGAACGAATCTCTCAGGTTCAGACATCGATATATTTGTGGTATTCTCAAAAGACTATAGCAGGCAAGATCTGGAAAAACTGGGCCTGAAGATAGGCCACGAATGCCTGCATGGCTCCAAGGAAAAATATGCGGAGCACCCTTATGTAAGTGGATATGAGAACGGCATCAAGATAGATATAGTTCCATGTTTTCAGCATTCTGCCGACGAGCGATTGATAAGCTCAGTGGACAGAACACCGCTTCACACCGAGTTCATAAGAAAAAACCTGACAGAGGAGCAGAAGGATGAAGTGAGGCTGCTGAAGCTTTTTCTGAAGAGTGCCGGAATATATGGTTCGGAGGTTAGAGTTCAGGGGTTCTCTGGATACGTCTGTGAGCTGCTTATTTATCACCTAGGTTCTTTCATCGGAACTGTGGAGTGGCTTTCCAAGATAAAGGGGAGGGCTACACTTGGCGATATTTCTGCTATTGACTCCTCTTCTCCTCTGGTTATTGTGGACCCCACAGACATGAAGAGGAATGCAGCGGCAGCCATATCCGAGAATTCTTACCATACATCAATAGTCACTTCCAGGTGCTACCTGGATTCCCCTGATGAAAGTTATTTCGTTCTGCCTGAAAGCTCAGGAAGATCAGCATATCGTGAAAGGGGAACTGCAATGTTTCTAATAACAATCAAAAAGCCGGATATGGTAGACGACATAATCTATTCCCAGGCTTTGAAGCTTGAAAAAATGGTACGCCAGGTTTCCTCGGATTCCGGCTTCAGAGTTTTCGGAACCCACATGATGGTAAATGGAAATATAGAAATCCTTATTGAGATCGATGTGCAATATCTGCCTGCATTCAGGACACACATGGGTCCGCCTGCAATATCAGAAAACGCTCTTGATTTTCTGAAGAAATGGGAGCAGGATCCCAGAACCCAGAGAGGTCCTTACATTTCTGGAGGCAGGCTCTACGTTGAGGTTGCGAATGAGAATCGTTATTTCCCGGAAGTTCTTGTTTCAGGCCTATCAGGAAAAAATATAGGCAAACACCTCAATCCTTTGAAGGATTCCATAAAGATATCAAGAATAGGTGAAGGTGATCGACTGGAAATCCTCTCTTTTTATTATGGCAGGAGAATATGCAGATCACATGCCTCCTGAGAATATCTCCAGGACCTGCACATCATCATCAGGAAGTATTATCTCATCCGCTGTGAGTGGCTGGCCTCCGCGTATGCATATATATCTCTCTTCGCTGAGCCCATGCGCCTTCATTACAGACTCAACTGTCTCAGGGGTTTGCAATTCCAAAATAATTGTTTCCCTGCCGAGCACTCTGATCATGTTTACCCCCACAGCCCCGGGCAGATTCGAACTGCCGTCATCGGATCCAAAGTCCGGTATGCTTGGCCACTACACCACGGGGCTTTTTATCCAAAAATTTTCAGACATTATTTAATTTATGCCTGACTTCCTCAGCTAAAATTTTATGTAAAGTATCAATGAAGTGTTATTGAATATCGAAGTTAAGAATAAACTGATGCAGGCTGGAAAGATTGGAAGGGATGCCCTGGAATACGGGAAATCACTGGCAGAGCCTGGGGCTTATCTCCTTGATATAGCTGAGGGAATTGAGAAATTCATAGCTGAACAGGGTGGAAAACCTTCTTTCCCTGTGAATCTAAGCATAAACAATGAGGCCGCACATTATACACCTTATCCTGGTGACAGAAAGAAACTTTCAACTGGAGATCTGTTAAAAATTGATGTTGGCGCCCAGATAGACGGTTATCTATCTGACAATGCAGCAACTGTTGAAGTGGGAAACACTGGAAAATATTCTGATCTCATAGATTCAACCAGAGATGCGCTTAATCAAGCCATAAGAAAACTTCGTCCAGGTATAGCAATCCGTGAGATAGGAAAGCAGATAGGCACAGTCATAGAATCCAGCGGTTTCCATCCAGTTAAGAACCTTGGTGGTCATGGGATAAACAGATACGACCTGCATTCTGAGGTATTCATCCCAAATTTTGACGATGGCAATGGAAAGCAGCTAAAACCAGAGATAACCATAGCCATAGAACCATTTGCATCCACAGGTCCAGGGATGATTCACAACGGGGCGGGTGGAAACATATACATTCTGGACAGCCCGAAGGTAAGGCAGGACGAGATAATATACAAAAATTTCAACACCGTGCCCTTCGCGGAGAGATGGCTGGCCAAAATAATGGATGATCACGAGAGATACTTGAAGGATATGATGCGCAGTCGTGAGGTAAGCCAGTTTCCTGTCCTGAAAGAACACAGGGGTTCAATGATTGCCCAGTCGGAACACACAGTAATCATTGGCACTGACGAAATTACAGTTACCACAGCCTGAGCTTACTGTTTATAATTAATTTGACTGACTCAAGTGTATCCTCCAAACTCATACTTGCGTCAATATTATTTTCCAAGCATTCAGGCAGGGTAAGATAGGTGTTTCTTACAGACCTGAGGAACTCCAGCTCCTCGAATCCGGATGCGGAGTCCATCCTCCTGGATATTCTGTTCATGGCCGTTTCAGGATCTATGTCAAGATATATGCAAATCTCAGGTTTCAGATGAATTACCTTGCTTACCTCCCTCATCCATCTTATACCGTCATCCTGTGGTTCAAATTTAGTTCTAATTATGGTGCCCTGATAAGCAAGAGAGGAATACAGGAAACGGTCGCACACGACGGTCTTCCCTTCGCTGATCCATTTCCCGATGATTTCTGAATGTACGATCCTGTCAGCAGTGAACTCAAAGAAAAGCCTCATGGAAGAAAGATAATCTCTTTTTCCCTCAAGCTCGGCAACTCTGTGGAAGTTTTCTGTAGGCTCCTTTGTCAGAATTGCGTCTATATTCTTTTCAATGAGAAATTGATAAAGCCTTCTGGCTATGGATGTTTTTCCTGACCCGTCAAGGCCCTCAAGTACAATGAAGTGACCTGAATTCAATGCTTATTACCACTTCAGCATGTGCAGGTTAACAATAAATCTTACAGGAATAGTGGCGATACAGTTATTCGAGAGAAGAAATTGAGAATCTCTTTATCTCTATGAATTATTACCCGCAAACAGGAAATGTATGGGGAAGTTTTCGGTAAGGAGAGGTTTAGGGCCTCTTGTAAACATATATGTGAGGGTTGTTTCCATCACACAGCTCATCAGAACTCTTGGAAGATCAGTCGTCTGGATTTTTGTCCCCATATATCTCAGTGAGGTAAGGGGAGTTCCATTCTTTGATGTTGGCCTGATATTCTTTGCAACTGCCATTCTCTCCCTTCCATTTTCACTTTACGGGGGTAACCTGATCGATAAAGTGGGTAGGAGATTTGCAGCAATAATCACTCCGCCAATGATGGCAATAATTCTCCTAATAGAGGGGATAGTTGTTGCCAAAAATCTAAGCATAATAATCCTCATTGCAACCTTCCTCCTTTTCGAGCCCATAGCAAGTGTTCAGGGTATAGTGGACAATGTAATCATAACTGAGGAAACTCCGGAAAGTGAGAGAAACAACGCATTCAGCATCATAAGGATTGCTGCCAATATTGGTTTCTCTTTCGGACCTGCAATCGGAGGGTTCCTGTCATTCATAAATTTCTCCCTTGTTTTCTTTGTTCCAATGTTCATAACAATAATAGAATGGTTCATCTTTGTAAAATACATAAGAAACAGGAAACAATTCAATGTTTCACAGGAACGCCGCCTTACAGATTTTCCTACAGGAGACAGGCTGTTCCTCATCATATCTCTTATAATCGCAAGTTCATTCTTTGTAGCAGGACAGTGGGGTACAACCTTAACGCTCTTCTGGTCATCGGTGGATCACATCACAAACAGGGAAATTGGTCTGCTTTACACTGTTAATGGAATCATAGTTGTCCTTTTTCAGGTACCGATTAACTGGCTCTTTGTAAAGGTGAGGGACCACATCAGGATAGCAGCAGGAGTAATGATCTATTCTATCTCATTCTTCCTCCTTATCTTCTCAAGTAATTTCCTGTTTCTGGTAGCTGACGTAATTCTCATAACTATGGCAGAGAATATCATATCACCTGTTATTTACACAGTAATAGGAAAAATGGCTCCTGAAGGCAAGAAGGGCCAGTATTTTGGGGCCTTCCAGCTGATTGTAAGTTTCATTCAGCCTGTTGCACCTGTAATGGGTACATTCCTTCTCGGGCGTTTTCAGGGAGAAGACCTGTTCATGTGGACACCAATACTGATAATAGGAATTGCTGTCACAATTCTCACCCTGAAATTCGGGGCAATAAAGTCTGCAAAGACAGTGGCTGAGGAGACCACTCTGTGATCTAAAGCAGGGGATATTTTCCTGTCAGTGGTTCAAGCACAGACTCTTCAGCGGGTCCAATTCCGGCGCATGTCAGTGTGCCT
>JAJZKL010000132.1 GCA_021804185.1 Thermoplasmata archaeon
CAAGCAGTAAATTATGGGAAAAGTTAAATAACAATATTTCGATGAAAGGCTCGGTACTCTCATGGAATTGAAGTATTATATCATGCGCAGGATATTAGTGTTGATCCCAACTGTTATGGGTCTCACACTTCTTGTTTTTCTCCTCTTTAACTTGGTACCGGAATACATGATAACAGCCGGTCTTGTTTCTCCACATTTTCAGGGCGCACAGAGGCTTCAGGCAATAAAAATAGCAGAGATTGTATACGGCCTTACCTACGCAAATGGCCAACCAATTCCTATCTACATACGTTACTTCCTGTATCTTAAGGATCTTTTGGTTGGAAACTGGGGCTTCATGACAAGCAATATGTTCACTGGAAACGTATTGACTGGAATTGAGCTGTACTTCCCAAACACTCTTCAACTTACCATATTTGCTACAATCGTTACGTTTATCGTATCAATACCTCTTGGAACCTACATAGGTGCAAGGCCAAACTCCGGTGCCGATCAAGCAGGAAGGATATTCTCGCTGACGGGCTATGCAATGCCAGCATTTTTCCTCGCAGATGCTCTTGTAATAGCCTTTGGAAAATATCTGCCCATCGTCGGTTCAATATCACCTCTTGCCAACCCTCCTCCTTGGGCTCTATCTTCAAATGGTTCATATCTCATATCGACGCCAACTCACATGTTCGTTTTCGACGGATTAATTCATTTCTTTGCTACTGGAAATATTTACGACTTACAGATTGCTGAAAACGCCCTCATTCACCTTATTTTGCCTGTTCTTACACTTACCTATGGGTTGCTGGCTGGCGTGTTGAGGTATATCAGGGCAGGGATGGTCGATTCCATGAATCAGGAATACGTGAAGACTGCCAGATCTAAAGGGGTACTTGAAAAAGATGTGATAAAGAAGCACATACGCAAAAATGCTTTGATACCGACAATCACAGTTATGGGTCTCCTATTTGCAAGTTTGCTTGGTGGTGTTGTTGTGGTTGAGACAGTCTTCCTATATCCTGGAATCGGTCTTTTTGCGGTAAATGCTGCGCTTGGCGGCACGGCAGGACAATTGCAGCCACAGATTTATGGGGTATTGGGTGTAACGCTGATTTTTGGGATCATTCTCATGCTGGCAAATCTGGTGGTCGATGTTATATACGCTCTAATAGACCCAAGAATAAGATACTGAAGGTATAGTTATGGAAAGCGCTAATATAAGTCTAGGTCAAAAGGCAGATAGGAGAAATCCAAGATTAGACAGTTTTAAGTTTACTCTAAAACTGTTTATAAAGAACAAAACGGCATTTGTTGGGTTGATAATAGTGCTGATATACGCAATCCTGACAATAATGGATTTCGTATATCCACAATATCTGGGCGCCAGCAATATCAACACCATATTGTCGTTTACAAACGGCGTGGGTGGCCCACAACCTCCCATAACTGGCTTTGGATGGTGGAGGCTGCTCGGTACCACTGGTTATAACAGAATAGCCATATTCCCCGCCATGCTGGCAGCCCTTAAGGTTGACATACCGATATCTTTCGAGGTTGTTATATTTGGGGCTATAATAGGAGCGATCATTGGTACAGCTTCTGGATTTCTGGGAGGTTATCTGGACGAAGTAGTTATGCGTGTAACCGACGTTTTCTTCAGCGTGCCGTTCCTTATCATGGCAATCGCCTTTGTCATTGTGTTCAGAACAACACTGCCAGGTCTGGACCCTTTCATACTTGCCCTAGTAATTACATGGTGGCCTATTTATGCTAGGGTAACGAGGGGATTAGCCCTGACAATTAAGTCGCAGAAATTTGTCGAAGCTGCGGTAGCCGCTGGAGCTTCGCGGGCCAGGAATATCTTCGTGCATGTTTTGCCAAATGTACTTTCACCGATCTTCGTGCAAATTTCCCTTGATCTTGGAACTATAGTGCAGATTTTCGCAACGCTCTTTTTCCTTGGATTTGCTGCAGCGAGTCCGGATACCCCTGAACTTGGAAACCTAATGGTTCAGGGAATTAATTATTTTCCAACAGGAGACTGGTGGCCCCTCGTCGTTCCGGGAGTGTTTCTCGTTATATTCACAATAGCCGTAAACCTTGTCGGTGATGGCCTGCGTGATGTCCTTGATCCTCGAGTTCGAAGGTGATCTTATGGCACAAGAAAAAGAGTTTATAGCTATTGACAATCTCAAAACGCAATTTTTTACATCTAAAGGCATCGTGAAAGCCATTGATGGTGTATCATTCAGTATTAGATCGGGCGAGGTATATGGACTTGTTGGAGAAAGTGGATGCGGAAAAAGCGTCACCGCAACATCCATTCTTGATCTCCTGCCAGAGTATCCCGGGAGGTCCTTATCCGGCAGAATATTCATTGACGGCTTCAATGTCATAGGTGACTACGATCGGATATATAACATTAAAATCAAAAGTGAAACAAATGTGCGTATCAAGAGGAATAAGAGGCTTCTCAAGCGTCATAACTACGTTCTCTCAGGAATCCGAGGCAAGAAGGTCTCGATGATTTTTCAGGATCCGTTCCTGTCCCTTAACCCTGTTCTTAGAATAGGCGCCCAGATAACTGAGTCATTGCTTCTGCACAGCAAAGTCGAAATGGCAGATGCAATATTAAACAGGGAGAGTTTATCGGAAAAACAGGTTGGAGAATTTTACGATAATTTCACAAAACTGGAAGATGTTGAAAGGAGAAAGTTCGTGAATAACTGGACCAGATCCAATGGTCTATCTGAAATTGAGGTTAAAATTTATAAAATATTTGAAAACTCATCAGACCCACAGATAGTTAGAAGGGAACTCTTCCGTTTATTTGAATCACAGAAGACTGGCGTAGATTTATACAGTATAGACGAGGCTAAACGTTTCTTCGAAATTGAGGCGAGAATTCATAATCTCAATCTCAGCTTGCTTCAGGCAGAATATACTGGAAATAATGAACAGAAAGCGCAAATAGAACAGGAAATTTCTTCAAAGAAAGAGGAGAGAAGATCTAACTTCGGGAGTTATATGATGAAACATAGATTCCTGAAGAAGCGGATGGATGCGCCATTTGTTACGGAAGCTACAAGGAGGGCTATCGAGTTGCTTAAACTAGTAAACATAGCTGCACCTGAGAGAATTATCAACTCATATCCTCACGAGTTAAGCGGAGGAATGCAGCAGCGAGTCATGATTGCCATGGCTCTGGCAACAAACCCTGGCCTGCTGATCGCTGATGAACCTACAACGGCCCTTGACGTAACAACCCAGGCACAGATACTAGATCTCATCAGGGATCTGAACGCCGTGTTCGGAGCTTCTATTTTGTTTATTACCCACGATCTGGCAGTCATAGCCGAGATGTGTCAGCGTGTTGGTGTTATGTACGCTGGAAATCTTGTTGAGGAAACTGGAATAAATGATATATTCACGAATCCAAAACATCCTTACACGATCGGTCTGTTGAAATCACTTCCAAGGGCAGACTCCAAGAGGGCCAGGGATACAAAACTGGAATCTATTCCAGGATCGGTACCAAATCTCATAGATCCGCCAAAAGGGTGCAGATTCCACCCAAGATGCCAGTTTGCAATGGATAAATGCTCCATAAGTAAACCTAAGCTGGTTGAGATTAGTCCGGAACACAAGGTGGCTTGTTTTCTATATTCAGATGAGGAGGTTACATCATGAGCCCAGACAATGAAAAAGAGGATAGAAAGAACGTTTTGCTTTATGTCTCTCATCTAAAGAAATATTTTCCCATAAACAGTGGATTTGTTGGAATTGCAGGCTATGTAAAAGCTCTTGATGACGTTACATTCTCGTTGAAAAAGGGCGAAACGCTTGGAATAGTCGGCGAGACTGGCTGTGGAAAGACAACACTTGGCAGGACAATACTGAGACTGACGGAAGCTACCGAAGGTGACGTTTATTTCGATCTGCCCGAAGAAGAAATGGACGATATAATAGCCAAAGAAGAGAGTTTTTATGCCTTGAAGGAGAAGGAAAATAGGACGGAAGAAGAAACCGCAGAGATGAAAACGATTCTCGGGGAATTAATGAAGATCAGGAAAGAGCACTCAATAACCAGAATGAGCAGGAGAGCGCTAGCGAAAGAAAGGAAGAACATGCAACCTGTTTTTCAAGACCCGTTCGGATCACTGGATCCTCGAAAGATTATCATGGATATTCTGGCAGAACCAATGAAACTCTTGACCGATATGAATCGGGAACAGATACAGGAAACCAGTGAAAGGATAATTACGGAGATTGGGTTGTCCCAGGATCATCTATACAGATTTCCTCATGAATTCAGCGGCGGGCAGAGACAGAGAATAGGAATTGCTAGAGCGATCTCCATTTCTCCAAAACTTCTTGTTTTAGATGAACCGACTTCTGCGCTGGACGTTTCTGTCCAGTCCCAGATACTGAATTCACTGATGGATATGCAAAAAAGATATGATCTATCATATCTTTTCATTTCTCATCATTTAAATGTCATAAGGCTTATGTCAGACAGGGTGGCGGTAATGTATCTCGGTAAGATAATAGAGCTGGCTGATACTGACAGGCTGTTCACGGATATGTTGCACCCATACACTAAAGCTCTTCTTTCAGCCATACCCATTCCTGATCCAAAGGTAAAGCCTAGCAGGGTGATACTTGAGGGTGAAATACCAAATCCATCAGATCCTCCAAGGGGTTGCTATTTTCACTCAAGATGCTGGATGGCAATGCCGACGTGTGGCTGGTCCCCTAGAGACCTTGCAGCTCCAATGAGCGAACTACTGGATAAAATGGAAAACCCTGAGATCCAAGATTTTCCAGATATAAACAAAATCAAGGTTAGGGAAAGCGAACAAATACTCGAGATATCGTTTGACAACAAAATTTCTGATGCCCGTTCCATTGTTGTGTGCTGTTCCAGTAAGTTGTT
>JAJZKL010000133.1 GCA_021804185.1 Thermoplasmata archaeon
AGGAGCTGTATTCACTCTTGGGAGGTTTACCCAGATGAAGGGTCCTGGCATTGTTTATGTTTATCCTTTCATTTCAAAGCTGAATCCCATAATATCAACCAGAATACAGGCAGTTTCCTTCAAAACAGAAAGCACATTCACAAAAGATAACGTTCCGATAAATGTGGATGCCGTTATGTATTTCCAGGTTATAGATCCACAGAAATCAGTTCTTAACGTGGAAAATTTCGGGGTTGCAACAAACTATTCAGCTCAGACCACACTGAGAGAGGTGCTGGGAAAATCATCATTTGATGAAATCCTGTCCGAAAGAGAGAAGATCGGCGAGGCAGCAAGGGAGATCATTGATGAGAAGACAGAGCACTGGGGTATTAAGGTCTCATCTGTCGAGATAAGGGATGTGATTGTTCCGAATGCTCTCCAGGAGGCAATGTCAAGGCAGGCATCTGCTGAAAGAGAAAGAAGATCCAGAGTTACGTTGGCCCTCGCAGAGGTCGAGGCCGCTCAGAAGATGGTCGAGGCCGCAGATCAGTATACCACAAACCCAACAGCATTCCAGCTGAGATGGCTTAACATACTTTATGAAATCGGTCTCGAGGGCAAAGGAACACTGATGATGGTTCCGGTACAGACACCAACTGCCGGTTCCGTGGAACCAATGACTGTCATGGGTCTGGATGAGGTTGCCAAAAACATAAAGGAGATGACTAGGGCATCACAACAGAAGCAGCAAAGCTGAAGATCTCCTCAGGAGATAGATCTTCAACCCTTTTTTCATAAATCTCCTGTGGTGCTTTTTTATAAATGGTCCCTATTTTTTTCCGCCTGTGAGAGAAGAGCATCTTTACGACTTCCTCAACCGCTTTCAGTTCAGATTCGTCATGCAGGTCAAGGGGTGAAAGCGTCACAATTGCTGAATCAACCTCAGGAACAGGGGAGAAACAGTTTCTTGGAACTCTTCTTTCAATCCTGGCCTCATACCTGAGTTGAGTACTTACAGATAATCTGGAATAATCGCTGGTTCCCTTCCCGGCAACCATCCTCTTAGCAAATTCTGCCTGTACCATAAGAATGCATCTACGGAATTTGAATCTGCCCAGGGAGAACAGAATGGGTGAGGAGATACTGTACGGGATGTTACCGAAAATTGCATCCACATCCATCGGGTCCATCTTCAGAATATCTCCCTTGATCAGATGCAACTGCCCAAGGGCAACCTCATCTCTGAAATTCTCTTCAAGGTACTGCACAAATCTGTGGTCGGACTCTACCGCTGTAACATGGGCCCCTGACTGAAGCAGGAACTTTGTCAGAGATCCTTCCCCGGGGCCTATCTCCAGAATTTCCCCACCTTCACTGGTATCAAAAAGTGAAGCCTCGTACATGGCCATGTTCCTGTCCTTAAGGAACACCTGCCCATACTTTCTGTATTTCCCGTTTTCAGAATATTTCATCTGGCAACAAACAGCTTGTATTTCTCATTTCTCTCCTGAAGCTCCTCAACTATCCTGTTGGCAATCATCTTCTGGGGATGATGGACAGTCTTTATTCTTTCGGATACTTCATCAAGTGATGTGAATGGTTTCTTCTTCCTCTCCTCTATGACTGACCACATACTCTTGTTCCCAAGTCCCGGAAGAAGCTCCAGAGAATGCATCCTTGTGTTTATGGATTCAGCCTTGTTGAAAAACTCCACGAAAAATGGCTCCCGCTTTCTTACTATTCCCTCCAGTATGAATGGGAGTTCATTCATTGCAGCATTTGTCAGTTCAGAATAAGGAATACGTCTCTTTACAGAGAGAACCTTATCTCTCTTCTGCTGATCCTTGCCTATGTAAACCCTGTCCCCAATTGCAATGACAGCGTTTGGTTTTGGAATAAGTTCCAGAAGCTTGAACTCCATTTCGCCTACAGCTAATGCCAGGGACGATTTGTGATAACTTTTATCATTTGCCCTCCCCTGAGGCAAATAATCCAGAATATAGGCGAATTCTTCCAAGTCCTGACCTCATTCAGTCTTCAGAGAAAAGGGAGATAAGGTTATTTAATTCTTCCTCACTGAGAAGAACACTGTACGAGGATAGAATGCTCGTAACTTCTTCCTTGCTCTTCGGGGCTATATCCACGAGCTTTGTAGCCACCTTCTCGCTTAACTTGAATGTCTTCATAAGCTCGGTTTTGGCTTTCTTTGCTTCGGAGCCTTTCATCTTCATAAGGTGCTCGACATATGAAAGGTTCTCGCCCTCTATTTCAGTATACTCGCTCTTCTTAGAGAGCATATCGTAAGCTTCAGGGATGGAAACGTACCTGGTTTTCATCAGACACCATCAATCTTTTTCAGATGAACAGGTCCCGCAAGTATCATTTTCTCCTTTCCGCCAACTTTCACCTTAACCATATAACAGGATCCCTGAGCTCTTACTACCCTTCCAGTAAGTCCCTGAAATCCGTGGTGTGGCATTCCGGAATGTACTGATGGCTCTATTGATATGGCAGCCAGATCACCCTCACTGAATTTCTTTAAGAACTCGTTAACTTTAGGCATGCCCTTATCGGAAGCCCTCTTGGTCATTTTCATTCTGGAGCCCGCTCTTGGGCCATGTGACATCTTTACCATTTATTCACCGTCTCTGTGTATCCAGATCACATCAAGCTCCAGCACCTTAAGTTCCTCACCATAAAGGCTGGACAGACTAGGCTGTGTCCTCCCACCATCACCGTGTATCAGTTCTTTGATATACGTACCTGCCTCTGCCTTTATCTCAAGTACCGCCTCATTCCCCGACACGCTTTCAGGTTGGCAGCTCAATACCTGTCTCTTCCTGACGAGATCCGACCTGCTACCAGTCACTCTTAATGGTGTCCTCTGATAAATATCTTTTCCAGTTAAATTTAAGGCTGCTTTTCTGAATCTTTCAGAGTCTATCGGCTCAGAAGATGCGACCTTTGCTCTGTATGACTTGTTATGGTTGGAGTTCTTTATTCTAACTACTTCTCTTTTATCTGAATATCTCAGATCAGATACCTGAATGGAATCAGATGACGTATTTATGGTTTTGAGAAGATCACCAAGGTCTATTCTCCTGATCCTGGGGTTAACCGATTCTATTACAAACTCCCTTCCATTTCCCAGCATTCTAACATCCACATCTTCTCTGCCTGATCCATGCAGGTGAAACTCCTCTCCCGAAGTCAGGTTGTTGAGGACCATTCCAATCTGTGTCTCAACAGAGTTGTCTTCACCGCTCCTGTGAATCCATCTTGTCTGGGGTATGCCTCTCTTCAACTTTCTGTAAATCCCATAGATATAAAGTGGCTTGACCTGAATTCTGAATGAAGAATATGAAAAGTCAAAGTTCACAGTAATATCTGGATCATCGAAAGAGACCTCCTTTCCTGTTTTATCCTGAAATGCTTTTCCAAGTTCCCGGTTCAGTTCTTTCTTCAGCTTCTCGTAATCTGTTTTCAGGATTTCCGAAATTGATTCTTCAATCTCCTCCTGCTCTGAGGTAACTGAGGAGCCCACAAGGAAGGTCTCAAATTCCCTCTGCCCGATCTGAGGAATAAGTGCATCGCAGAGTTCATCAATCCGTTCGAGTATGCCATGGCAGAGAGAACATTCATCACTCTGCCCAAGTGATATCTGATGAGTGAGGCCCCTTTCTGATATAATGGAAAATGCAGCTTTAACGCGTTCTTCGTTACTTACAGATGGATCCTTTATTCCGGATAGTCTTGAAAAACAATGACTGCAGAGGCTCAGACTTTCGGTATTTTGCATAAAAAAGGAGGAGAATTATTATCTCGGGATTATGACCTTTTCAATGCTTGGCCTTTCCTTGACAAAAACTCTTGAACCGCATTCACACTCTATCTCAGCGGTTCCGAATGATTTCTCAAGTGGCCTGGCGCATCTTATGCACTTATACATCTGTGCTCTCTGCCCCCTTGACAAGCGACGCAACTGATGTCTCAGGCAGATATGCTCCACCTGCAAATTTATATCCGCAGTGCCTGCATCTCCATATTCCAGTGGCCACCCTCTTCACCTTCTCCTGTTTACATGAGGGGCAAGCGTATGTTGCAGACTTCTGCTTGTAAATCTCATTCCATGCCTTTCTGACAGTAACCCCGTACCTTGGGCCAAATCTGCCAGAAGCTCCTACCTTTACGGTTCTCTTGGACATCTATATCACTTGAAATATTTCTCCCTGATAGCTTTACCCAGATTGCTGGACATATTAATAGCCTTTCTAATTTCCTCCATGGAGAATTCACCAACATCCCCCTTCTGCATGGCCCTTATATGTCCATCCTCTGTTGTGCTTACAGTTATCCTTGCTGACGAGAGCTGTTCTTCTTCCAGGTCAGGGTCTGCTACCAGAGTGTCTCCTATTTTAACCATTGTTACTGCAACAGGAGTATTCCTTATGGGTAGCGGGAAGTCCTTTCCACCCTCCTTCGATCCCGGAACAATGGTACTCTTCAGTGCTGCAAGAACACCGAGAGTGCATGCATCTATCAGGTTCCCGTCAAAGTCAATGACATCTATATCAACAAATACTATCCAAACCTTCTTTGCCGGCTCTATGACGAGGCTCTCAATATCAATCATTTTGCTCTCTCTGATGCCTCTGTCAACAACCCTTGCAATTTCTATGGATGTGTCATTGGGTGGTCCCGCCTCAAATGTGGGGAATGCCATTGGCAGAAGTTCAACATTTGTTGTCAGCACTCCCTGATTGGGTGTGTCTGGAAATGGTTCTCCTGCCTCAACCTTAATTCCGGCAACTACCTTTGTTTTTCCAAGGCATACCATTGCAGAACCGGGGGATCTGGGCACATAGTTTGGTGTAATGGATATTTCCCTGTATTCATCAG
>JAJZKL010000134.1 GCA_021804185.1 Thermoplasmata archaeon
GAATCCAGTGAATCCGAAGAGATAAGGAGTGAACTCCAGGAATCCGACTGGGGGTATTTCCTGACAAGAGTTGAGAAAAAAGGCACCATCCTGTGATCTGCGATAACCATGTTCACTGAAAAAAATCCATGGAAGGATGCAAAATCTGTTCTGCTTGTCATTGATATGCAGGTGGATTTTGTATCCGAGGCAGGATATCTTGGAAAAATTGGTGTAGATCTCACACCTGTAAAGGAAACAGTTAACAAAATTCGAACACTGGTCCGGGTTTCCAGGGATCGCAATATCCCAGTCATATATACCAGAACTGTGCATGAAAACTTTACTGGCTCAAGCGTGTGGAAGGCCAGAAATTTGAGAAAAGCCTCTGATCCTGGAATATGTGCAGCGGGAACACCTGGAACTGAAATAATTGATGAACTGAAGCCGGTTGCCGGAGATCCTGTTGTGGTTAAGCATAGATACGATGCCATGCTCGGGACAGATCTGCCCCTTATCCTCAGTGCTCTTGATGCAGAGAGAGTCTTTGTGGCTGGCACACAAACAAATCTTTGCGTTGACTCAACGGCCAGGCATCTCTTCATGGATGATTATGATACCATAATGATCGAGGAGTGCGTGAGCACCCCATATCTGGATATGCATCTGCCATTTCTGAAGAACTTTCATGAAAATTTTGGGGAGGTATCTCCGATGTCAAGGGTTCTGAAATATATGGAAAAATACTGAACTACTTCTCCAGTATATTCATCTTTATCCTTTTCTTTTCAAGTTCCTTCCCAATCTGGAAATGGTCTCCGGAGAGAACCATCCTTGAATACCTGTCATACTCCTCGGACCATTTTTCCAGATCATAGCCGTACCAGGGATTCTTCATCACTGGATCTGGGAAACCAAGTTCTTTCCATATTTTCACAGCATTTTCCATGTACTCTTTCTTCGGAAGGGAGGTCGGAGGATAATCCGTCTTTCTTGTGGCGTCCAGAAGAAGGGCAGAGCTCTCAAGATATCCCTTGGGCCCAGTTTTCTCTCCCGGGTTAGCCGCGGAGGGATCCAGATGGGCTGACTTTCCACGTATTATCTGAATATCCCGGTGTGGCTGCATCCTGAAACTCAGGGCCCAGTTAACTGAGTCTGGATCGAATGGATCTATATCCTCGTCAACGGCAATAATCACTTTACCAATGTCCGAGGCATATCCTGATGCACATACGAGTGCCCTCATGGCATCTGTGGGGCCAGTTTTCTTCATCTGGATAACACAGTACTGCCAGCTTCCACTCGATTCATGGAAAGCCACCTTCTTTATTCCAGGCAATCCGCAATCATCCTTCAGGAATTTGGTGAATGCGCTTCCATAGGCCACCTGGCGGAGTTTGCTGCTTTCACTGGGAGGCATCTGGCTGATTATTGTCTGAAATATCGGGCTGTCTTTTCTATGTGTCACTGCTGTAACTTCCATAACCGGGCACCACTGGCTCTCAACATCTGCTGCAACATAACCGGTATATTCTCCAAACGGTGTCTGCTGCTCGAAATCCTCAACAGAAACTTTCCCCTCTATTATGTATTCAGCCGTTGCAGGAACTACCAGGTCAACAGTTTTGCATCGAACAACCTCTATCGGTTCCCCGGCAATCCCTCCTGCCACTGCAAACTCATCCATGCCATAGGGAACCTTGGCTGCTGCTGTGTACTGCACATATGGTGGCCCCCCTATGACAATGGCAGCATCCATTTTCTTCCCTCTTTCAGCAGATTTTTTCAGATGTGTGAATCCATGGCTTCCCCTGTGTATTTCCCACAGAATCTTCCTTGCGCCAAAGACCTGTCCTGAATATGTGCCGGCATTCTGGATTCCAGTTTCAGGATCCTTTGTAACAAAGGCCGTTGTTGTTCTCACCTGGCAGCTGTAGCCAGGAATTTCCACTGGAAATGGAATATCCATCAGTCCATGCTTCTCCAGTTCATCCCCTTCAATTACAACCTCCTGGCATTTCCCGTTTCCAACTATTTTAGGGTCTATGGGATGGCTGATTCCAAAGGTGAACCGATCAGGGACCTCGTCAGGGCTGCATTCCATACCAGTGGCATAAATCTCCATTGAACTTGACAGAACAGCTGTGCATACTCTTGCGTCAAACTTTTTTCCTTTAGAATTGTGTACGTTTGTAAACAGAAAACCAGTTCTCTGGGATTCAGGCATCCCCCTGAACTGTACCCTTACAAGGGGCATTAACTCCGTTTCAAGCTTCGTTGGCCGATCTACTGTTCTTAACAAGCCTTTTTTATCCAGTTCCTTGAGGTAGTCCCTCAGATCGTGAAATACCATACATCCCTATCATTAGCTGCAAATAAACATTAACATAAAATTGTAATGCTGGTACACTTAATGGGTTTGTTAAATTTATTAAAATGCAATTTGAAATTGAAAATATATCTTAAAAATTGCAAATGATTAAACTAAAATCATTTGAGGATATCCTGGAACTTCATTCTGACCCTTGAATCTGTCTCCTGATCAGCTTTTACCACCTCCGGAAAAGTACCCTTGATCACTTTTTCCATCGGCTTAACTGCTATGATGATTGCCCTTGAACTTGTATATTCAAGAATGTCCTTTCCTTCCTTGTGGATTGATATTGGATCGAGAGGTGTCCCCATCGTGTTCCTGACAATATCTATTCCTGTGGCTGGATCATTTCTGCTGCACATAGCCCACACCACATCATGAATGTTGGATGGATCGATATCATCATCCACCACAACAGTGTACCTTCCAGAGACAGCACCTGGCCTGCATTGAGATGCAATATGCCCTGCCATGACAGCATGCCCGCCGAACATTTGCCTGATAGAAACTACCGTGAATGCCCTGGAATAGCCTTCCTCATGGCACCATACACCTTTTACCCCTGAAATTCCTGCACTCTCAAGTGTATTCCATATTAAAGAAGCCCTGATAGGGCATCTGAAGTATGAGTAATCATAAGGGGGTTTTCCTGCACAAGTCCCCAGCAGTATCGGGTCCTTTCTCATGTAAAGTGCCTCCACGTGCAAAACAGGATTTCGCATCTTCCCTCCAGCGTAATATCCCATGAATTCACCAAGGGGGCCCTCATCCGTCATCTCTGAATCTATATAGCCCTCAATCGCAATTTCTGAATCTGCCGGGATAGGGAGGCCTGTTATCGGTCCCCTGACAACCCTTACCGGCTCCCCTCTCACAGCCCCAAGGTAGTTATATTCAGATACACCTTCAGGAACTTCATTTGCTGAGAACAGATTCAGGCCAGGGTTGTGGCCGAAGGATGCTGCTATAGGTACCCTCCCCTCCTTTTTCATCCACTTTTCCACATGATTCCTGCCATGCCTTGATGCTTCCATCAGTATAGCCAGGTGGTTCCTGTCCTTCACCATTATGCGGTAAGTCCCAACATTGACCCAGCCATTGTCAGGGTCTCTTGTTATTACTGCATCCATGGTGCCAATATATCTTCCTCCATCTTCACTGAACCATTTGGGCACAGGTATTCTGGAAATATCCACACTATCCCCTTTCATAACTGTCTCGAAAACCGGTGAATCCTGAACATACTCTGGATCGAAGGCAGATTGCCTTGAAGCTGTCTGGCTCAGCCTCTTCCTTATCTCTGAAGTTAGGGACATGTCGTTAAAATTTCCATTCATCCCAAGGGCTTCTGAAACTCTGTTCGCGTCCAGCAGTGATCCTGTGAGCACCCTCATCCCCTTTGGATATCCCTTAACTTCGTCGAACAGGAGGGTGTACCTGTTCTTTTTTGCGTTGGCATCTGTAAGTGCCCCAATTTCCAGGTTCCAGTCAGCGCCGGAAACCTTTCTGAGAAGACCTCTTGATTCTATCTTATCAATAAAAGACCTGAGTGTATAATCCTCTTTCCCCATGCTATCGTTTTTCCATACCATTTCCGGGTTAAAATCTTTTCTTGTTCTGAAGTAAATTCATCTGCCAATATTGTATTACAATAATGTTGCCTTAAGCTGAATTTATTTCTAAAATTCAATTATAACTGTGGAATGATTTAACACAATGACAATCAATAACGGAATTAAGATTAATATGCCTGTGTATATCTGTCAAAGGGGATTAAGTGAAAAGGATAAACGGGCATAACCTGAAAAACCTGCAGAAAGTCTGGAAAAGAGATACGCCATTCATCGAGGAAATTGAAGAAGGTGAGGAGATCATACTGGACATACCAGACTCATCAACCGATCAGGTCAAACCGGGCACAACGAATGAGGACCTTGGTAAAATGGATCAGTCACTCCTTGATGCCTCTGTAGGGCCTTTGAATGTCAAAGGCGCAAAACCCGGAGATCTCCTTGAAGTCCATATTCACAGTATAGAAACAGCAAAGTGGGGTTTTAGCACGCTTTCAGAAGATTTTGGCCTGCTGAAGGGCAGATTCAAACCATCCATCTTCTACTGGAAAATAGAAGGTGGATATGCCATTCCTGATGGCGATTTCCTGAAGGGCATAAGAATACCCATTTCCCCTTTTCTTGGCGTGATCGCAACACTCCCTTCATCCGGGAGTTTTGGAATGATCCCGCCTCAGAAATTTGGCGGAAATATGGACAACAGGTTGAATGGAACTGGCTCAACAGTGTTGCTGCCTGTTAACATTGAGGGAGCTGGCCTTTCATTTGGTGACCCACATGCCTGTCAGGGAGATGGAGAGGTATGCGGAACAGCGGTAGAGACAGGCGCAACAGTCAGGATTTCGGTAAAAATAGTTAGAAATAGAAATATTTCATCCCCTGTTACTTATTCAACTGAACATACCGGAGGGAAAGTGTTCTGCACAACCGGAATAGGGCCTGAGTTGAAAACA
>JAJZKL010000135.1 GCA_021804185.1 Thermoplasmata archaeon
ATATTCCCCTGAAAGATTATATTTTTTCCGTTTTGCAGTCAGGAAATCCTGGGAAACATAACATTTCCCCATTTCAGAAATTGTTCTGATAATCTGAAAAGTTGCTGTTGAACAAGCCCCGAGAACCTTTTTTCTTGATTGCTGCGTTTATATCTACCTCATCGAATCCCTGAGGAAGGCTTTTTCCGTTAATATAGTCAAAGAGGACCAGGTTCAGGACATTCATATAGGTAAAGTTGAAGATCAGTCCAATGGCCATGAGAATCAGACCGACAATGACTATTACCGCCACAATTATAAGGGGAAGCATCGATGATAAGACAAGTAGCCCCAGAATAAACAATACAACACCTATGAATGTGAAAGCCATAGTGTAAAGGTCAACATATGCAACTCCACCAAATGTTTCACCGAAGTTCTTTCTGATTGTTGAGACGCTCTGTTCTACAGCCCTGATCGGTCCGGATCTGTTATCCAGAATTGCAGGTATCGCGAAAAAAGTTGCAATAGTTATCATAAATGAACCCATAACCCCCATGACCATTCCACCGATGCCCCTGATCCTTGACTCGATTACTCTGAGAATCATTATGAGAACTGAATAGAATACTGACCACTCCAGAGCCTGCAGACGGTATTTCCATGCTTTTCTCATTGAATTCCTGATCGTGATGGGATTTCCAGAGTTGAATGCCCTGTATGCTATGAGCATTGAAAGAAGGATATATGTGGAAAAAAATGCGATCAGTATATACGCCAGAAAAATGGAACCTATGTAGAAGAGGACTGTATCCCCTCCCGAAGTAACAGGGATTGCAACGGAAAGAGATACAAAGATCAATATGAAGACCGTAGCAGAAACCATTCCTGACAGTAATGGATAGAGAAATATTCTCCTGTCTCTTGCAACACTTTTCCTCACTGTTTTTGCAAGACGCCAGCCTGCTTTCATGCGTTCAAACACGAGGGGATGGAATACTATCGGGATTTAAATTCATTTCTCACAGTCGTAAAATATTGCCTGGTAACAACAGAATGACAAAATATATTTTACTTCTGAACATGATCAATCATGTCGGAAAAGTACCTCATAATAATACTGTCTGGACTTGATCAGAAGGGTAAAATGATTGTTGGTCTCAATTTTGCAAAGAATGTTTCCAGGAAAAAACTGGCTGAGGACGTTAAACTGGTATTTTTCGGCCCAAGTGAAGAGGCCCTTGCAAAACATGATCAGGATATTGACAACCTGATAAAAATGCTTACTGAATTGAATGTCATTCAGATTGCCTGCAACGGATATGCTGCCGCAAAAAATGTGACTGAGGATATAGCAAAGATAGGAATAAAGCTGGAAGACGTATCTGATACCATTACAAGATATGCAGATCAGGGCTACAGGATCATAACATTCTGATTCCCTGTTCAATTATTTACAACTTTTTAGATAAAAAAAGTTTATATCTGTTACAAATATGATTTGGGGAATATTAAATGGCTCTTCTGAGAAAAAAATCACAATCGGATTCGGATCGGGGAAAAACTGAAGGAAGAAAATTCATTGATCTGAATAATTTCAAGTTCCCAGAGGAAAAACAGGGTGTGACAACTACCCTTAAGGTTGCCGAAATATACCGTTTTGAGGACGTTAGAAGGATAACTGACCACGTTTATGGCGGCAACATAGTTCTGCTTGACTGCAGCAATGTTTCAAATGACGATATTCTCATGCGAAGGGTGATCGAAGAGGTCAAAGCAATTGGAAGAGATGTGAACGGTGATGTGGCAGGTCTTGGAAAAAACCTCATTGCCATAACACCTAGGGGAATTGTCATTGACAGAACTCGTATCAGGGGATCTTACTGACCGATTTTCCTGTTTCGTATCCCTTCCCCAGTTCTGGAGTATGAAGCTGAAATGTTGAGATCAGAATTGCCCCAATTACTATGACAATGACGGCAATAATAAAGTCGAAGCCGTACCCGATATCATAGGCAACGAATCCAGAGATGGCGGATCCGGCTATCTGCCCTATGCCAAGAAATGAGTTGTAGAGGCCGATTGATTTGCCCCTGTTTTCCGGAAGAGCCAGTTTTGAAATTGATGTGACCCATGCTATGCTTATGAAGCTCCAGAAGAACCCCATGAAACCGTATATAAATATTGAGATGTAGAGCAATGGGCCAGCTGGAAGGATAAGAAAGGTGAGAATAGAAGCAAAAGATATTATGGCTATCCTGGACAGAAGAGAGAATGATATGGTCTTCCTGAGTCCAAGAACCCTTACTGAAGCACCTGCCATCTTGAATGCAATCGCAGAAAATATATTGTTTAGCAGATACATTACGAATACGTCTGTTTCAGATGCCCCCAGCTTATCTATCATATAAACCGGAAAGGGGACAAAAAAGATCTGGAAACCGAACATAAGAAAACATGTGAGGAGAATATAGTTTCTGGTTCTTGGAAGAAGGGGCTTTCCTTTTTTCATGTTATTGAACTTGAGTATGTGTATTACACCCGACGGGAAATATCTCAGTCTTTCAACCATCCTGAATGAGTATATATTGTTCAATCTGGATCTTCTCAGTCTCCTGATGGATTCTGGAAGCACTACCATGGCTGTGATTCCCGCTGAAAGATAGACAAAAGCTGAGATGATATAGAGAAGTGGGAGTATGATCATTGTGAACGAAGCAAAAATTGTGATTATGATCGTACCTGCCAGAAGTCCCACCACGAGCCCAATGTAAGAGACAGTGTTGAATCTGGCCATAACTGTAGGCCACTCTCTCTCCTGGGTGTTTTCCAGGATCAGTAGTGTTGAAACAGGTGTGGCAGCCATTGCAACAACCTGGAAAATGACCAGCATACCAAGGTATGTCCAGAGCATATGTGCGAAAATTACAAGAAGAAGTGCGAAGAAAGAACCTATGAAACCTATAACTATGAATATCTTCCTCTTGCCCAGTGAATCCGAGAGATTCCCCCAGAATATAAGTGCAGGAACGGATGCAGCCGAGGATATTGAAGATGCAATACCCACAAATTCAACATTTGAGTGCAGATATATTACAACGAAAAGAGGAATCAATGGCGATGTCAAACCTCCGGAGATATTGGACAGGAGATAGCTCAGAAACCACAGGTACTTGGATTGAGGTTTTTTCACAGCATCTGTGCTGACATTACCCATAGAGTTTTCCATAAATATGATTCACCGAATTTTCAAGCGATGTCAGACAAACTATTTAATTTTCTTTATGCTGGGGTTAATCCTGGAAAAATGTTGGACCTGGGATGACCCATAGAGGTCTGTGTACCTGATTCATTCACGAAGTTTTCTTTTCTCCTTCCTTTGGCTTATTTCCCCTCATGTGGTTATAGTAGAGACGCCCCATTGCGGAACTGAAGTAATAACCGATCAGTATCAGCACAAGATAGATGAAGATATTCAATGAAATTATCTGTGAAATGGCGAAAAGAGATGCATAGTACGATCCCAGAGCACCAATGACAACATAGGTGGACTTTTTTCTTAGATCTGTCTCTTCCTTTGTTTCTGGATTTTCTTTATTCAACTGAGATGTTTCGACGTAACCGAGGCCCCAGCATTTTTCACATACATCAAGCCGGTCATCACTGTCCCTGACCCAACCTGTGCCGCCACAGGAATCACAGATCATCCTCATGTTACACCACCATTTTTAACAATGTCAATTATATATCTAAACTATTCGAATTTATTCTATATAGAATAAATTTTTATAGAAAAGAGCTGTTTTCTGGCATTTCTCGTATTTACAACGTAACCTGAATCACGGGGTACTTATTTTTCTGTTCCTTAACAGGCACCACCATTGGGATCAATTTCTTGATACCCTCTCTCCATGAGTGTAGATGTTGAATCTGTTTTCCCTCACAAAACATATGAGCGTGATTCCGAAGGTTTGCGCTGTTTCAACGGCAAGGCTTGATGGTGCTGAAACAGAGCTTACCACAGGTATGCCGGCAATTGCAGCTTTCTGGACTATTTCGAATCCTGATCTTCCACTTATCTGCAATATCTGGCCTTCCCCCAGAGTGCCATCCAGAAAGGATTTTCCAATTACCTTATCCACAGCGTTGTGCCTTCCAACATCCTCTGAAGAGGCGATCATTGTTCCTCCCTCACTGAAAAGAGCAGCACCATGTATCCCTCCGGTTTCGGAGAACAGTTCCTGGCTTGATCGCATCCTTCCTGGAAGGGAGAGAATAAGACTCGGGCTCACTTTACTGAACCTGTGCTGAATTCTGGCCCCCTTCACAAAAACCTGGTCCATGCTGGTTTTTCCACACAGTCCGCAACTTGAATATGAGGGAAGGTATCTTTCACCATTTTGTTCCACAGATGTTCTGGCAAGCCATACTTCAAGTATATTTGATTCGATTTTCTTAAATTTTTCACCATGAAAATCTGCCAGACTGTTCACTATTCCTTCCGTATAAAGAAGCCCGGCAGCGAGATGTTCATCTTCCCCGGGAGTCCTCATTGTGACAGCGAATCTGGAACATTCTCCTGACATACCACTGCATATCCTTATTTCAAGGGGTTCCTCCGGGGTTACGGAATCCTCAGATTCCAGGAATACACTATCCATAAATTTTGTTATGGGTAGCCTCCTCAGATCTGGAATTAGGGACCCCTTTGGAATGTCACTTCTCATTTTTACCATGTGGAGCCAGTGCGGATAGCATGTTCAGGGCAACTTTCAAACCAGCGTTAATTTCCGGGTCTTTTATTATCTTAAGGAATCCCATCATGCCTGTTATATTTCTATCGGTATCAGGGATTTCCCTTATCTTCAATGCAGACAGAAAAAAACCAGAATCTGG
>JAJZKL010000136.1 GCA_021804185.1 Thermoplasmata archaeon
GACACCGTCATCCATGAGTTCCTTTGCCTGAACCTTGGCATGAGCAGCATCAACGAGATCGACCGTGTACGACGTCTTCATGCTGGATCTAAAACCACCCAGAACCATGTATAGAGGGAGATCAGCCTTCCTGCCAATTATATCGTAAAGAGCCATATCTACAGCTGCCCTGCTAGCCTTTGAACTCTTTGCCAGCGCTTTCATCCTCTCGTTTAACATTTCTGTAGAAAAATCCATACCCCTTAAAGCTTGAGCGAAAATTGAAAGTTCAGCCTCCACAGAGCCCATTGTGTCGCCTGTTATGAAGATTTTGAGAGGGTCAAAGCTGTAAGGGAAGTAATAGGACCTGATAGAATGATATGCGTTGACTTCAACCAGTCTTACAGCCCAAAAAAAGCAGCCCATCTCGCTGATAAGATAGACAAGATTGGCATTGAATATCTGGAGCAGCCAGTGGCAAGAGACGATATTAAAGGCATGAAGTTCGTTCGCATGAATTCTTCAATACCTGTTATGGCGGATGAAGCAGTGTTTACATTGGCTGATCTCAGCAACGTTGTCTATGAGGAAGCCGCAGACTATGTAAACATAAAGCTCATGAAATGCGGCGGCATCACCGATGCACTAAAGATCGTAAAGGCGGCACAGGTGTTCAGGATGCCCTGCATGATGGGTTGCATGGTTGAGACTAAGCTCGCAAACACAGCAGGTCTGCATGTTGCCCTTGCCCAGCCAAATTTTGCATATACTGATCTTGACGGTTTCTCAAGCCTGAAAGAACCTGGTGTAAACGGCGGTCTTAGCTTTGTGAAGGGAATTAACTATCCTCCTAAAGAGAGCGGTATCGGAGCATCTCCGCTGGTTGGTTTCTGATAACTTCAGAAATATCCAAATGCTCTGAAAACAGCCCCGAGTATTGCCTCGACCTTTGTGCTGAACGCTGAGATATATCCGGTATTCAAAGGAAACAGCCCCAGGTCAGCTGGAACGCCAGTACTGATGAAGATCGACTTTCTGCTCTCCATGAGATCTATAATCTTCGTATATCTTTCCTTCAGATGCTCATTTCGTCCTATCACAATCAGTTGTTCATAACCGTTGTAGGATGTTTCAGGGTCCTCTGATGTAAAATTGTCAAGTCTAAGTCCGGTCTCCTTGAGCCTCTTTATTATGCCGCCGAATTTGTGAATGAATCACCAACGATGCTCTCTCTGGTGTCGTCCAGAAAAAGAATGGCTGTTCTTGATTCTGGATCGAGAGGAGTGTATTGTTTCCGGGTTGAATTTCCAATAAGTGCAAAAGCGTTTAATACATCACCTGGAGGTTCTATTATAGCCTTCTTTTCTGGAAGCAAATGAATTATTCTTTCAACGCTTGCATGTTCATCCTTTATATCTAAGTATTGAGACATCTCCATCGCCCGGTCTATGTCAACACATTCGAGGATGTCGGCACCTGCTCTTGATGCCCTCTTTGCCATCTCCTCAGTGCTGAAGTCCTTTGAAACCGCTTTCATATTAAGTGAATCTGTTACTGCAAGACCTTTGAATCCCAGTTCTTTGCGCAACATATTATAGATAGCGGGAGAAAGTGTGGCAGGGTATGCTTCATCTATCGATGTGTATAAAACATGTGAAATCATGATCGATGACACCCTCTCTTTAACCGCCTCCTGGAAAGGTAACATGTCGCTTTTCAGTGCCCCAAATCCTCTCCCATCTTTTGGCAGCATGAGATGGGAATCGCCAAGAACGCCTCCGTGACCGGGAAAGTGCTTTCCCGTGGCTGCTACCCCATAGCTTTGAATTCCTCTGATGAATGCTCTTCCATGAGCGGCAACAATTAGGGGATCATAGGAAAAGCTCCGTTCTAGAATGACCTGGTTATAAGGGCTCGATAAATCAAGAACAGGAGCCAGATTCCAGTCTATCCCAAGTGAATTCAGGTCATACCCAGTTCTTGAGCCTACATATTCTGTAAAGCATTCATTGTTGAGGTTTCCTAGGAAAGCATTGCTTGGGTTGTAGTTCAGGAATGGAAGTCTGACAACATTACCGCCCTCCTGATCGACTGCAATGTATGGATATCTAGTATCCTTTTCTATCTTGTACAGGCGTTTAATGCTATGAATCAGCTCCAAAAGGTCTGACCTATCTGAGAAATCCTTGCGCACCAGTACAATAGAAGAAGGTAAAAGATTGCCAATCAACCTGAGTGACTCTTCCCTATCATGACCAACTAAACCTGCCTGGATAAATAAGCCGGGTCGCATAGAACCTCATCTTAGAGAATAATTAAAGTTAGCTATATTATTGGGGCTTCTTTTTGAGTTCGTAGAGGGAAATGAAGGATTTCCTTCTCTTCCCATGAAAGACGGTTTGTTCGGCCTTAAACATTGTACTGGTATTAGTCTGATCCCCGTCGAAGTTGAGGTTTCTAGCATATTTGGGAAACGCACTGGAAGATATCTCCAGCCTGACTCTCTCTCCCTTAGCAAACCTATAGGAGGTATTCCACATGTCTATGGAAACAGGATAGATTTTCCCCGGAACTGTCTTTACTGCAGACTTCATGCCTTCCCTATACCGCATCCTCACGATGCCGTCGCAAAGTCTTATCGCCCTGAGATCTGGAAGGACAGTTAGTAACTTTGCTGTAAAATCAGTATCAGTGGCTGAAGTTGCCACATGGAGAGTCAATCTTACTGGACCTATGATTGTGAGTTCCTTTTCAAGAGGATCTGTCGTATAAACTAGAATATCGTCTCTTCGTTCGACTGAGGAATAGTCATCTGGGCCTCCGATCTGGGCATAATTCTGATCAGCAATGAATGGTACAGGCTTTTCAGGATTGTATGTATAAGAATCCATTCTCTGGTCATATTCCGGCTCATTCAACTCAAGACTGCCATCCCCAAATCTACTGTTCGCCGATCCATTTGAGGTCAGATAATACCTTTTATCTACAGTATTTTCAGGTGGCCATTTGTCTGCCTCGATCCATTCATTACTTCCCATGACAAACAATTTTGCCTTTTTTTTGAATGGAAAGTCCTTTGTTGATCTCTTCATGTATCTATCCAGCCAATGTGCTTCAATGCCAAGGAGATCGATGAGCGCATCTGGTCCGAAATCAAATTCTCCAATTATTCTTGCAGTATTCACCGCATGTCCCCATGGACCCATTATCATGTACTGAGATTCTGGTATCCCCCTTTCTGGCAGCTTTGACATGGCAGAGAAGTTGAGAGGCGTCCCTATCTGCTCGTCGTCGTACCAGCCTGATATGTGCAAAACTGGAACCCTGACGCCGTCAAACTTATCCTGGTAGGAGATCCCCTTTGTGTATTTGTCTATCTTCTGATGTTCAAGCCTCTTATGCCAGTGAGGAATCTTCCTGCCAGTCAAAAGGTCGAGCTCACTCATCGGTAGATGGCTGTATATTTTCTGCCAGTCAACAGGCTTAGTATTCTGGAGGGCTCTCCCCGACACAAGGAATTCCCACGATACGTTGAGCGGAGATGGAACACCTGTTGGATCTTCCACAAAAGGATCAGATGGCGGAACAACGGATATCATAGCCCTAAGTGCTGGAGGCTGGAGGACTGCGCTGTACCACTGAATCCTCCCTGAGTAAGAGGCACCCCATGTTGCGACAGAACCATCGGACCAAGGCTGCTTGGAAATCCATTGAATGGTGTCAAACCCATCCCTTCCTTCCAGCCTGTATGGTTCAAAAACACCCTCAGAATCGCCTCTTCCTCGAACATCGCATGAAATGAAAACATAACCTCTGGATGCAAAGAATTTACCTGTTGATATTATTGCATCAGTCGATTTCCCATATGGAGTACGTAATAATATAGCGGGCTTTCGTTGTTTTATCGAAGATCCATATATGTCACAGGATAACTCAACCCGATCTCTTGTTGGAATTTTAACATCCCAAAGGATCTCTATTTCGTCACTCACAGAATGGGTTATACCTCGCAGGTTATAAATTAGGATGCCCTCAAGATAAGAACATTTTATTGTAACTGGTCATTACTGTCCTCATGTCAGGGGAGACAGAGGATTTTGCTGATAAGCTCCGATACCATATAAAATCAAGTATACCGGATGTTGCACACGGAATGACGGTTCTGGTTGCAAAAGGAGAAAAAAAACTGTTTTATGAATCATACGGAAAGATTGACAGCCTCAATTTCACCTATACCAATGATACTATATATGATCTGGCATCTCTAACGAAACCTCTTGCAACATCAACATTGGCTTTCAAGCTGATTGACAGCGGGAAACTGTCAATGGAAGACACCCCCTCGTCGCTTGGGCTATTCACTGGATTGAACAATATTGGTAAATTATCGGTGAAATCTCTTTTATCGCACTCGTCCGGTTTGACTCCAAACATTCCTTTATACCGTCGGGGAAAAACAAGGCAGGCTTACCTCGAAGGAATTGATGATGCTGCCGCCTCTGCAACTCCTTATGTAGAAGAGAATTACAGCGATCTAAATTATATACTGATGGGTTACATAATCGAAGAATTGACCGGCAGGCCTCTAAACAAAGCTTGGGAGAGTGTTGTTGCTGAGGAACTTGGGTTAAAGAATATGAGATACCTTCCAAAATTTCCAAAGGAGCAAATTGCACCAACAGAATCAGTCGGTCCTCGAGGGCAGGTTTGGGGTGAAGTACACGATGAGAATTCATATTACTCTGGTGGAGTTGCAGGACATGCTGGCCTATTCTCGGATGCATCTGACATTCATTCCTTTGCTTACAGATACTTAAAAGGCAAAGTTATTTCAAGGTCAAGTTTCCTCAAGGCAACAAGACCTGCAAATGAGTATAGGTGAA
>JAJZKL010000137.1 GCA_021804185.1 Thermoplasmata archaeon
TCCCAATGCAATCAATGAGGTACTCCTGAACTACAATATTCTCATGAAGAATGCAATCAAGTACGGGGATGTGAAAGGGCACCTCCCGTATAAGCTGTGGATAAAGAATCCTTCAGCAATGACGCTCATCGAGCATGGATGCCAGTACAATTGCGGGTTCTGCGGCGGCTCCAACTTCGCATTCTCTCATAATTACAATAAGGATTCACCCATATTCAGGAATCCGGACAGGATAGCAGAGGAACTTGAAATCATACAGAACAGCATTGGAACGCCTGTATTCATTGCGGGTGACATTTTTGCCGCAGGGGAGAAGTTCCAGGACCAGTTCTTCAAGTCAGCAAAGGAGCGGGGTGTGGACATTCCCCTGCTCACTGAATACTTCGTTCCACCTAGCCAGGAATATTTCCAGAAACTTAGCAGGTTTTTCCCCAATTTCACTGCAGAAATTTCCCCTGATTCCTCAAAGGAAAATATCAGGCTCATTGCAGGGAGGGGCTATTCTAACCATGACCTGGAAAAATCCATTCTAAATGCAGCCAAAAATGGCTGCAGGAAATTCGATGTTTACTTCACAATAGGTCTACCCAAGCAGAAGAAAGAGGACGTCATTGCAGACGTGGAATTCTCGGAATACCTCATGTCCCAGCATATAGGCAGGAAGATGCAGATGCATGCATTCCTATCCCCCCTCACACCATTCCTTGATCCGGGATCGCTCTTCTACGAAATGCACGATAGGTATGGCATAAACCTGAGGGCAAAGACCCTTGGGGATTATTATATGCTTCTTGACCAGGGTAAGAGCTGGGAGGATTACCTCAACTATGAGACGAAGGAAATGTCCCGGGAAGATCTTGTTCATGTGACCTATGAGGCAGGGAAGATGATGGCACAGGTCAGGGAAAGGCTCGGTTTAATCTCAAAGGGAGAAATGGAACGGATTGTGAAGAATATAGATGCATACAAGGACGGAGGCGACCTTATCACGGCCGATGCCATGGGAATGCACCTGAATTACATGGTCAAGGAAATCGAATGGTCAAAGCACCACCATATAACGTACTCCTCCTTCCTTATCTTCCTGTACAGGTATTATGACGGTATCAGGAACAGGATAGTGTCAGGTTGATCCCGGTGGTTTTTTGATGGACCAGTAAGCACTGTCGAAGGCCCTGTTCACTGAGTCCTGGAATAATGCAAGCTTCTCCATTTCAGGGAACTTCATAACCACTGAAAATGTGTTTGTTGCCCCTGCTTTTGAGGAGAGGTAAATATCTGCTGTAAAACCAGGCTCTGTATCGACAATGTTTTTCAATTCTTCTTTGGCCCTGTCCAGGAGTTCGTCTGCGGGTATATCCGCAGGGAGGACAACATTGAATGTAAATGAGAGATCTTTTCCAGTTCCAAGCGAAGTGTAAATAGAAGTTCCTAAAAGTGCAGTATTTGGTATAAGGAAAGTCTGCCCCATTGAGTTCCTTATCCTGGTATAAAGCGCTTTCACATCTTCGACCCTCCCTGTGATGGTCTGCCCAAATAGCCATGAATAAACGGAAACGGCATCTCCAGGCCTGATGAAACCTCCTCCACTTACCATGAGCCCGGAGAGAAGGTTTGATACAACAGACTGAACTGCAAAACCTATGGCAACCCCTCCTATTGCACCGCCGACCAGTGCACCCTCAAGATTCACCCCTATATAGGAAAGGAACCAGAAAATGACGGCTGCATAAATCACAATCCTGACGAAGATGAATACGCCCCTGAAATTGCTCTTTCCGTTGGTTTTTTCAGCCAGGGATCCAATGAACTGCCCAAGGATACGAACCGTTGCCGCAGCAACTCCTATGGAAATCACCCCGGCAATGGCATCCTCTATGTAAACGAGGTAATGTGAGAGATCAGTGTAAGTCCCAGAAAGAAATGCCAAGAGATATCTAGCCGCGTACAGGATAGCGACCGCAATGACGATGGCTATAACGATCTTAAGAATGCTTCCCTTGAGCGATCCGGGCATGTTACTGAATTGCGCCAATTACATATAGTGATTGCCTGAAAATAACTCCGCTTAATAAAAGAACTGTGCCAATAGAAAAATAATGGCACTAACCTCAAGCTCCACAATGCTGTTTCCATTCGAGTTGACTGGAATTATGGCTTATAAAATACTTTAAAAAGATCCGAATAAATTTTACCGGCCTTAAACTTCAAGGCCGGCTTCCCCCAAATTAGGCTTCCGGATGTTCCCGGTAGTCAGCTTCCTGTTGTGTTCAGGCCATTATAGATCTTCCCGTAGACTGCAATGCTGTTATGGAAATAGTCTATTATTTGGATGTTCAGGCTCAGCGAATCCACATAGGCTGTTCCGAAAAAGAACATGGAATACTGGGTATTGTTGTGGATAAGGCCGTCCAGGTAGGCCAGGGATATGTTTGTAGAGTTGTGAATCACCAGGGCCTGGGCAAGTGCACTTGCCACCGTGATATCCGGATCCACCCCTGAGGCTGAATCATTTCTTACGGTGAACAGGTAGTGCGAGTTGTTCGTGGACTGCCCTATGAGGTATGACCCCACTTTGGCATTGTTCACATGGGCCATCTCACCGTTTGCCTGAAACGGAAACAGTGCCTGTCCAATGCCTGTTAAGTTTACATCAAGACTTAATGGTTTTTCTATGGTCCCTTATATACAGACTTTTGAAAATGAGAATGTGTGTATTTAAATGGCGTTAAGTTTTGCCCTAAAAGTTAACTCTTCCTTGTTTCCCGTATAATTACATAAGTACAAAAATCTACACTGCTCAGATAAAATCATTGAAAATTTCAAGTTGTGAAGAATAAGGTTTAGGTTCACAACACCTAGGGTCAAGACCTCATTCTAAGGTTCCATCTTATTGGACATGGCTACTTTCTTTCCATATTTTTTCCACGTGATAAATAGTGGTATCGCAAATATCGTGAATAGTAGGCCTGCCAATACATAGAACATACCATATAAATTCCGCGTTGACACGCCCACGGGTACAAAAATATAAGGGGCTAGGAGAACTATAAGCAAAGAATATGCCAACAATGGAATCGCTGTCCAAATTAACCTAAATCTTATGTATCCAGCCTGGGTTTTCCATTTTACTGGGTTTTTTTTCTGATTAATGGAAAGGAGAATTAGTATAATGACTGAAAACACAATCAAGCTTATAAAGAAAATTTGGAATGAGTAAACATAGCTTAAAGTTGGAAACATTTAGTTACCATCACCATCCGAATACCACACATTCCAACCATGGCTACTTCCAGCACTCTGTGTGTCGCTGCTTAATTCTGCTGCATATGTGGGGGATGAAAGATCATACCAAGGTATAACCGTTATTGAAGCAAGAGAATTGCCACTGACTTCGTAACCGTATATCCCTAAGTTCGAAGCAAGTACCCCCACCACCGTCAAAGATGGATAATAGTAATTAATGTTTGTGTATATCCACATGAATTTCTGTCCGGATGGCTGATCTGCCCAACTTGTTTCGTAGAAGTTGGTCATTGACCTTTTCAGTCCCGATCAAGGCAAATTACTGGATTACTTTGCCTCAGAGGTTGAAAATGGCACAAAACCTCATACAATCAACAATCAGAGAAAAGATCTTTCTTCATGGTTCAGGTTCCTTGGAATAGAGATGGAGCTTCCAAAATTCAGGGGGCCTCCGGTGCCTGATCCCTGGATACCATCTAACTCTGAGGTGGAAACACTCCTGAATGCTGCCTTGCATATGAGTGCAAGGAAAGAAGTGAATTTGAGGAATTCAATCATCGCTCACATAGCCTTCTTTGGCGGTGCAAGGATTGTGGAAATCGTGCAGATCAACCTTTCTGATGTCCAGGAAAATGGAATCAGAATAAGATCAGAGAGGGGAGAGGCAGAACGCATCATCGGCATGCCCGACAAGATCATGAATGACATCAGGAAATACATCAAAGATTACCGGCCAAACACCGATCAGACTGCGCTTTTCACAACTCCAAAATGGCGAATGACGTATGATTATATCCGGAACATTGCCAAAAGGATCGGGGCTTACACGGGGATCAAAAAGTTCCATTGGCATGCCGCAAGACACTGGTGCGCCACGGCACTGTTAAAAGGCTACCTTGGAGCAAAACCAATCGACATCCGCATGGTCCAAATCCATCTTAGACATCGTTCACTAAAAACAACACAGCGTTACACCCATGTCACGCAACGTGAGGTTGCAGAGGCGGTTAGATCCCGCTTGGGAGTGATATTTCAAGGAGGTGGAAAAATGACGCAATTGGTCACGATGCATGTATCCGGACTAAGAACAGATGGGGCTGCCCGAATACGGGATTTTCAGGCCAAATTGTTCAACACAATTCTGCAAACTTAATCGATGCGATTATACTTATAACGTGACTCCTTCAAACTTCTTGGCAACGTTTTGAGAGCACGGCCAGACAATCTTTCCAATCATATCTGTTGGACATTTGTATGTATTTATCCATAAAAAAGTATGTTTTATAACATACAAATGTATTTACAACGGTGAAGAAGGAAGAATTCATGGATTATCTAACTTCCAATGAGATCAAGGTATTCAACATCCATGATGCTGCCAAAATATTCGGCAAACCTGAAAAATACGTCTCTATGAGGCTTACTGCGATGCCCAAGATAAAAAGGGCAACAAGAGGGGTTTACTATATTCATAATGCCGACGTGAGTGAAATTGCCACAAAGATTGTAGTTCCTTCATACATAAGCCTCATTTCTGCTTTCGCACTCCACAATGTCACTACACAGATGCCTCTTGAAATTCAGGTCATATCTCCGGTT
>JAJZKL010000138.1 GCA_021804185.1 Thermoplasmata archaeon
GCTGAGGGCATGCCTCGATGCAGTCTCCAACACCGACGCACTTGAAAGATTTGAATTCACCTTTTCTTATGAAATTACCGGGAAGTTCTGTATTCCCAACAGGGCATGCGGTTGCACATTCCTTTGTAGAGCAGGTTGAGCACAGAGACGAATCACTGACTTTCAGCTTGAATAATCCGAGGTGACCGAAGAATTCGTTGAAGGAACCCCAGGCGCACCATCCCTGGGTAATGCAGGCATATGTTCCCATGAAGGGGATGGAGATAAATACCACATACCACAGGAAATTGAAGAAGAAGCTGAATAGGAACATCGTAACGTCAACATCAAGGATGGTAAAGGCAATGATTCCCGTACTGTTCAGGTAAGATACTATTGCTGAAATGAGAAGAAGGACCCAGACCCCCATTATAATGAGCATGAACAATGGCTTGACTGACGACCCCAGGGTCTTTTTCCCCATTCGGGATGTCCGGTTATAAGTTTTAAGGGTATCATAAAAAGTTCCCTGGTACATAACCGGCGCCGTACAAGTCACTGAGCAGATCTGTCTGCCTCCAAACATGAATGAAAGAGCGGCCGACACCGCATAGGTTCCGACAATTCCTCCAAGGAGGTAGGAGGGGCTGACCGGCCCAAGCGTTCCAATGCCCATGCTCCACATGTATGGTATATACCGTAAATATGAGGAAAACGGGGAAAATATGGGCAGGTAAATGGCATATACTGCAAATGAAAAGAGCATTATGGCGGATCTTGCAATATTCTCCCTGCTTTTCATGCTCATCATTTTGAAGATCACAAGGGAACCCATCTCAGTACCCATCATAATGAGGAACCATGGAGACCCGGTAACTATTCCCACCACAGCTATAAAGTCAGCAACTGCTCCCAGACTGTAATAGGAGGTAAGGGGAGCATACCATGGAAGTGAAGATATGAACCCGGGAACTCCTCCGGAAAAAATGCCGGTATTGAAATCCAGGACAGCTCCCATGAGCCATTCCATCACGAAGGTTACCAGCAGGAATGTAAAAGTCCAGCCCGCCCGAGAAGTGTAGATGATTTTGGCGGACTGGGAAGTGTCCATTGCCTTGTATATGAAAAGCGCCATCCCGAGAATCATGGAGAGTTCGAAAAGAGTCCAGTCTCCATAAAGGAAGAATAGAAATTCCCCGAGCATCATTAAAGCGAAGATACTCATCACCCAAACGGCTGAAGGAAGGTTCTGTGTTAGCGATCCCCTTGATCTGTATAGTGTTTCATAAATGAGAACAGTGGCACCAATCATGGTGACGGCCGAATACCACGTTGAAAAGGTAACGTAAAATCCGCTGCTCAGATCCATAAGCGGCGGAATCAGCATCACCGTCAGCATTCCGATGAGATAGTTTTTCAGTGGCGATTTTTCTTTTTTCATGCAGTAGAACAGTGCAAACAGCATCTCAGCCAGCATGGCTGCCTGATACCAGTAACTGGTGGTTCCCTGAAGTATATTTCCCGGGCTGCCGCTGATGATTGAATTGAACGTCTGTCCCATTGCCGCCTCGCTGATTCCCATTAACAGTGCAAATATAGCAAGGACCGGTTTTCTGTGAATTTTAACTGATTCCCTGAATCTGCTGAAGTATATTATAAGGAAGAACCCGACTATCATGTATGCGGTGTTGACAAGAAGTATTATTGCAAGTAGCGACAGATTTGGGGAGGAGAAATAATATGGAAGAAAAATGAACATTGCAACCATGCCGCCTGACAGATATAGGGAAAAATTGAGCCAGGTACCTGATCTGTCATTTTTGATCCTGAATATCAGGAATATGGAGAAGAGAATCATCAGAGAAGCTAAAAATGTCAGTTCCATTATCAGAATAACAGATTCCATCTGTTCACCGCACTGGCGAGAAATATAATAAGTTAGGCGTGTAAAAATGTGCATTCAAACACACTAAAGAACAAATCTGCACAATGTTCAAGCCTGCCCGTGATAAACGCCATATTCCAACATGTCATGTTTCTCCTGCCGGGTTCAATTTCTTATAAAGGAGGGAATTTCGGTTTGGGTGCAGCAGATCCGACCGTACCGGTCTGGTATCGCCGAAAATATTCGTTGATCGTACGTTACCCTAAGGCATGGTTATCGCGGTTTCAGTATGCAGATTGCTCGCCGCAACGGATCTTCTTGCTACCAGTGTATTGAGGCTCACATGCGTTGTCAGCCACATCAAAGGTAGCATAATTGCCCAGGTGAGGAGGGAAAACTCAATCTGTCCGATTATGGAAAATTCACTCCACAATGGTCTCTGGGTTATCACAGCATAATAATACACTATCACAGGGATAAAACTGAATATAACGGTAATGAACTCATTTAGTATCTTTCCTGCAGTTTCTCCAAGAATTTTGTATGATAAACCGAAAAAAACACCCCCAGTGAATACTGTAATGTTCATGATCGCGAATATTGAAGGATTTGCGTATGCATATCCTGTGAGGTATGGAAAATACCATATGGAGGAGATCACGACACCGAGGCCTGCCATAATTATTCCTGCACGGTACGGGATTGAGGCCACTGGAAGAATCTTTGCCATGGTAATCCCGAAGACGTAACCGGGCACTACCATAAGCATAGTGGATCCAAGAAAGAAAAGAGGGTTGTGCTGAAGAGAATAATAAACTCCGATTATAACAAGGAATTGTGGAGCAAACAGGCATAAAACTGCAAGAGGAAATATTATTTTCCCGCTGTTTCCATTGCCGCGAATCCAGGGGAATACAATGGGTTTTCCCTCCATGTAGAATTTTGTTGTAAGGTAAAATGTCGCATACAGGAAAGCAAGGCTTTCCAGGATGAGCGGAAACAGGAAAAATGATAGAAGAAGGGCAGTCATGACAGGCAATAAGGCAATCAGCCCCTCACACTGGCAACTGAATGCACCGGTGAGTCCGTAAACCAGGCTGCTGAGTTGTCTTCCTTTCAGCCCCCTTTCTCTTACCATAACTGAAACTATCCGGTAATAGTTTTCCGACACAAGCACAGATATTGCAAAAAACAGCGCATATTCTTCAGGACTGAAAAGAACCGCTAAATGAGGAGAAAGAACAATGACCCCTGCATAAAGGAAGAATGACCCTCTGCTGAAGGAAGAAGTCAGGAAGAAGTCCAGGGAGGGAATAAATACTATATTGTTGGAGAGTGAACCGGAGGCAATAGTCACAAACTCGCCTATGTATAACATGAAAAGAAAAACTCCGATAAAGACTGCCAGCCTGCTGTTTTTCCTCCTGACGTGTCTTTCACCGGATACAAGGGATATTGTTGCTGCGGCTGCAGGGGCAAAACTCAGTATGAGCATAGGCAGATTACCTGAACTGAGTATCATCAGCAAAATGAAATTCAATGCTGCAAACGACTTCAGATACAGCTTCAAAGGAGAAAGTTTTTCAGGTACGATGGCACCCATAATGGGAATCACTGCTATGGCGAGAATTATTCCGTAGCGTTCGATTCCAAGGTCACTGTTGAATATTATAAATCCTGCTGCTGAACCGAGAAAGAAGTAAATTACTGTAAAAAGTGAAGTGATAACGCTGAGCGATAATTCTAATTTCTGTGGCAATACTATGCTGTGTAAGGAGGCAGATTGTTTCTCTTCTTTACCCATATCAGGGGATTTCTCACCATTCAACATTCATTACTCAGCCTCAATAATATTGGAAAAGGAAATAAGATAATAAACAATTCCGGACCTTCTCTGGATTTCAGGACGGGACCGAAATATTTTGTGATCCAGCGGCAGGTTCAAAAAAGGAAAAGTGTGGAGTGTCCTTTCTGGCTTCACTCCCCGTATGTCGCACTCCTGTATATTTTCAGCAAGGCTGCTGCAATCAGGAACAGAATTCCGAGGCCTATTCCATAAAGTGAACTTGACATAACAGAAGTAGGCGGAATAATGGAGATCTCGATGAATATAACGATTGCTGAAAGTGTGAATCCAGAGGCTGTCACTGTATATGTGCTACCCTTGAGATAGTCTTCCCTCTCCTTTTTCCCGAACATCGCACCGCCGGTCTTTATGAACGCAAAGATATACACCAGACATATGCCTACCACCATCAGTAGAAGGATCAGCGGCACCCCGTAGATCAGGAGATAGTTTGTGATCAGGGCAATGGCTAGAATGCCAACTCCAAACGATGACAGACCAAGAATCGTCAGTGCAATGTAGAGATTTTCCGGATTGGTAAACTTAATTGCCCCCTCTTCCAGGAGATGGGAAATGAGAAGGACAAGACCTACTATCAGGACTCCCGGCACGAGGAAGAACGCAAGAACCTGCCAGGTTGGTATAGGCACGCCAGGTGTGAGTCCACCCCATATTGTCAAGCCTATCAGGTAAACTATCCCGATTATTCCCATTGAAACAGTTATGGGTCTATCTCTCAGCTTCAATGAATTGCTGACATCGAGATACGGAAGAGCCAGGAGGTACATCAGAGGGGGACCGACAAATGCCACTGTTCCCCAGAATGGCCCGATTCCCTGAACCATCTCGAAATCAAGCTCCTTGTAAACAAAAAGCAGGAACCACGGCGGGTAAGGCGGAACATTTGCCGCAAGGGGATTCGTGGCTGCCACCTGCGGAAACGGTGAAAATAACGCAGGTACACCGGGAAGTATGCCAAGCAGGGACGGGATCAGCATAATTGCTGAAATGATCAAGAGAGAGAGTTCCGCCATATACAGAAGGTTGTTCGGGAACCATGGTTTGTATTCCGGGTTCCCCATGTCAATAGCCGGCGCCTTGTAATCTGAATCTTTC
>JAJZKL010000139.1 GCA_021804185.1 Thermoplasmata archaeon
AACAGGTGCAAGTATGGCGCCAATGCCATCAAAGAGATAGAGGCCCATTGCAGTAATCAGGTTCTCACCGGTCTCAAGGTTCTGCTGCACTATGCTGTATGCGCCAACTAGAACATATATGCCAAGCAGAACAAACAGCAGTGGCACAAGCCCAAGGCTGGCATTCTTGTAGATCATTACGGCCGAAACTATGAGCAAAAGACCGAACAGAAGCAGTGGATCTCCAAATAACATGTTATATCCGCTGGGCAGCGGCCAGGTGAACGACATCTCGTAGCCGCTTACAAAGTCAAAGAATCCTATTGCCAGAGCAGGAAAAACCAGATTGTGTATCTGCTGCTCGTTTCCTCTTGCCCGGAAGAAGAAATAGAAGGCACCGAGAAATGTACCCATGGCTAGACCAATGAGCATCACCGCCAGAGAATCTATAAACAGTGCCATTGTTTATCACCGGATTTAAATCGCCCGGATTGAGTTAAATCGAATTCCTCACAAATTAGCATAGACTTTTATATATAGGACAAGAATGAAAAGAAGTTCCTAACCATTCTAGAGATTCTGGATTCCCCTCTACTGGCTGGATAAATGGAACCTTTACGCTTTAAATCTCTGAATTTGGTGAGAACAAAAGGAAGTGCCCTATTGAGTGAACAGCTTGATGGACTCTCTGCAAATCAGGCAATGCAGAAATTGAATACATCCACTGCTGGTCTGAGCTCTAAGGAAGCTGGCAGCAGACTGCTGGGATATGGAGAAAATACAATAAGGAGGAAAAAACAATCTCGAGCCATTGTATTTTTGAGCAAATTCTGGGCCCCAGTTCCCTGGATGCTCGAAATAACAGCAATTCTTACCTTTATCATAGGCAAGACCCTTGACACATACATAATCATTTCGCTTCTTGTTTTCAATAGTCTGGTAAGCTTCTTTCAAGAATCAAAGGCAAGTGATGCCGTTGAATTGCTGAGCAGCAAGATCTCAGTGGCTTCTCGCGTTATCCGTGATGGGGTTTGGACCCTGCTGCCAGCTGCAGAGCTTGTCCCTGGCGATATCATACATTTGAGAATGGGTGATGTCGTTCCCGCTGATGTAGTTATCATCTCAGGTTATGTTGAGGTTGATCAGTCCGCCCTCACCGGGGAATCTAATCCAGTTACAAGAGGGACAGACAGTGGGCTCTACTCAGGATCGGTAGTGAGAAGGGGCGAGTCAACTTGCCTTGTGGTAGCCACAGGAGAGCATACCTACTATGGCAAGACAGCCGAACTGGTCAGCCGGGCAAAATCGGAGTCACATCTTCAGCAACTTATACTTGGAATTGTAAGGTATCTTGCACTCATTGATGTTATCCTAGTTTCAGCACTTCTTGCATTCTCCTTCATCTACAAAGTCCCAATAGTGGAGACTGTTCCATTCTCACTGGTTGTGCTTATTGCATCAATACCCGTTGCCCTACCAGCGACGTTCACAATTGCAACAGCTTATGGTGCCCTTGATCTTGCAGAAAAGGGGGCGCTTGTGACCAGACTAAGCGCTGTGGAAGATGCGGCTTCCATGGACACAATCTGCTTCGATAAGACGGGTACGCTTACACAGAATTTGCTTACTGCAAGAGATCCGGTACCATTCGGATGCGATTTACATGATCTGATGACCTATGCAATGCTTGCCTCTGACGAATCCAGTTTGGACACCATCGATCTGGCAGTTATACGATATGGCAGGTCAAAAGGAATTGACGTGACCCCATACAAAATTGTTGATTATAGGCCATTCTCACCTGAAACGAAGAGAACTGAATCGGATTGTATCATAAATGGCGCAAAGATTACTGTTGCAAAGGGCGCGCCTCAGGTCATATCTGCAATGTGTGGCGAGGAAGTAAAAGACACTGTGATGCCTAATGTTATGGACTTGGCGAAAAGGGGATACAGAACAATAGGTGTGGCAGTCAGGGAAAATGGAAACTGGAAATTTTGCGGGATAATACCCCTCAATGATCCCCCCAGGCCGGATTCCAGGGAATTAATTGAGAAGCTCTCTGGCCTAGGTGTCAGGGCTAAGATGATTACAGGGGATTCCACCCCAATCGCCACGGAAATTGCCCGAGAGGTTGGGCTGGGAAGCGGCATTTGCAGTGTGGGGGAAATTGAAGCCGGAACCAAGCCAGTAGAGGAATGTGCAGCATTTGCTGAAGTGTTCCCCGAGGATAAATTCAGGATTGTAAAATCTCTCCAGGCAAGAGGCCATGTTACCGGCATGACAGGGGACGGCGTGAACGATGCTCCTGCATTGAAGCAGGCTGAGGTTGGAATAGCCGTTGCCTCGGCCACTGATGTTGCAAAGGCGTCTGCCAGCATTGTGCTGACGCATGAAGGATTAAGGGACATTGTTTCAGCAGTGGAGGACGGCCGCAAGATCTACCAGAGGATGCTTACATATACACTAAATAAGATAATAAAGACCGTCCAGGTATCTGTATTTCTTACAACAGCTTTCTTCATTTTCAGGTTTTTCGTTACGACCCCTTTTGATGTCATTCTGCTCCTGTTCGCGAATGATTTTGTAACAATGTCAATAGCAACTGACACTGTAAATTTCTCGAAAAAACCTGAAAGATGGAGGGTAGGGTCAATAATTGGCACTTCAGTAGGCCTGGCAATTCCAGTTGTCCTGGAATCATTCATAATTTTGCTTGCTGGCATGAGGTTGGGCCTCAACCAGAGCCAGATTCACACATACATATTCGATATGCTTGTCTTCTCGGGACAGTTCACGGTTTACATGGTTAGGGAGAGAACAAGATTTTGGAAATCTAAACCCGGAAAATGGCTTATGGCTGCGTCTATTGGGGATATTCTATTTGTAATCTTGATTTCATGGAGAGGGATCCTGGTTACGCCCATACCAATTCAGGATGTCCTTTTTGTGCTGATTCTCACCTTTTTATCCATGTTCATTATAGATGCTTTCAAGAATTCAGTTTTCAGGCATTACGAGTTGTGAAAATAGGGAATCCATATTTCAAATCACTTCAGGCATTTATCTGTGCCATCCATACTACGCAGAAATCCTTAATCATCTTCAACTTTTAATGAGTACCAGTTGTGAGCAACAAAAATTGCTCGTTCATATCGCAGTCCGCATTTATCAACATCTTAGCAGTGCTTTATAACAAGGCCTGGATGTGCATTATTCTTTTTGGGACTGCTTAAAGAGAAAAGGGATGAACCTTTCTGACCACAACTGGGCAGGCCTGTTATCGGACTATTAGCACTGAGACCGGCGAATTAGCTGATACCCTTTCAGAAACAGAACCTAGAAGTATTCCCTTTTTGAAGCCATGTTTCTTGTTGCCCATTACGACAAGGTCAATCTTGAATTCATTCACTGTATCAAGAATGGCTACCACTGGTTCACCAGACCTTACAATACCATGGACTTTCTCGAAGCCGTTTGAGCGGATGTCCCTTGCCAGGCTTTCAATTTTCTCTCTTGCTTCCCTGAGCATCTGGTCATTCTCCTCAACCAATATCTCAGCCGCACCTGAACCGTCATCAATTGGTGCATAGACTGGTTTTACAACGTTAAGGAGATATAGCGTGGAATCGTTGCGTGGAACTATAATGCTGTATGCGAATTCCACAGCCTTTAGGGATTCCTCAGAAAAATCAACAGCGCAAAGTATTTCCCATCCTCCCCGGTCAGAAGGTCGCCTGAGAGAATTGCAGATGAGCTCCAGGCGGTAAAGGAAACAATAAATTCCCCAGTCTTCATAGCTGGCGACATCAACCAGGCAGGTGAAAAGTACTACACCAGACTATTTGAGGAGATAAGGAGCCGCGGGCTGGACATGCCTCTTCTCACGGAATATTTCGTGCCTCCCGATGGTGATTATTTCTCAAGCTTGTCAAAGTACGTTGGAGATTTTTCATGTGAGATATCTCCAGATTCTTCAATCCAGAAGATAAGAAACGAAACTGGAAGATTCTATTCCAATGAAGACCTGGAAAAATCAATAGGCTTGGCTCGGCAGTACGGATCAAAAAAATTTGACGTGTACTTCTCCATAGGCCTCCCATTCCAGACAAAAGAAGATGTCCTGAAGGACATTTCATATTCCGAGAGGATCATCAAGGAATACAGCACTCCGGAAATGCCTGTCTATGCCTTCATCTCCCCTCTTGCTCCATTTCTTGATCCCGGATCGCTGTTCTACGAAATGCCTGATCGATATGGTTTTACAATCCACGCCAGACACATAATGGACTACTACAATCTTCTGGACAGAGGAAGATCATGGGACGATTTCCTGAACTATGAGACCAAATGGATGTCAAAGAAGGACATGGTGGATGCTACATATCTTTCCGGGATAAAGATGGTGGAAGTAGGAAGTAGGCTTGGTTATATCGAATATAACGAGAAAGAGAAAATAGTAAACAATATAATGAGTTACATGAATGGTGAAGAATATACTCCACATGAGAATAAAAGCCATCACCTCACTTACCTTGTTAAGGAAATAGACTGGTCAAGAAAGCATGGGATTACCGGGGTCTCGCTTATGGTCTTCCTCTATTCTGTTTACGAGAGAATGAGAAGAGCGGTTGGGTAATAGGTTATCTTTACATGATAGGCGAATTGTTTATAACCCAGTAACTGATAAAATTCTGAGAATTCATTTTATAATGAGGAGTTGATATTAATGAATTTTGACCGGAAACTAAGCAAAATCCTTTGCGCTGTTGATTTTTCTGAGGAATCCCTAAAGGCTGTGGAATTCGCATACAGCATTATAGTTCCACGCAACG
>JAJZKL010000140.1 GCA_021804185.1 Thermoplasmata archaeon
ATCTCCTGCAGCCTTACTGTCAAAGATATGGAATCGGGTTCCCAAACTTCTGTTCCGCTTAGCTCAATCGATTCTTATATCATTACGAAAATAGGAGAATTCAGGCAAAGAATTAGCACGTAAATATTAGAAAGATTCTTAAACTCCTTATATTTCACATACAGTAGTGATCTAGGTTTGTCAGTGGCATTTGTTCTGGTCAGCACGGTACCCGGAAAGGAGCATGAAGTCTATAACAGGATTTCCAAGCTGGAATATGTCGTAGAGATCCACCCTCTTTTTGGGGAGTATGATCTTATTGTGAAAATAGATGCCAAAGATTTTAGCGAACTTGGTAAGGTTGTTGTTGAGAAGATAAGAACCATAGAAGGAGTCATAGACACCAAGACACTAACAGGAATCAAACTTTAAGAGTTGGAAACATGATTGCGGCAGCATATGATCCTTGGAACTGGCAGGTATTTTTGTTTGTAGTGCTGGGCATTCTTGCCTTGGCTCTTTTCATTCTCGGTATTCTGACTTCATATTTCGGAAGCGGAAAGAGCAGACTTGTTGGAGTATCCCTTCTGGTAGTGGGAATAGTCATTGGACTGATTATTTATCTGGTGACACATTTCTACATGCCTGGAGTAGGTCTTCTGGATAATGTTATAGTTGGAGCTGTTTTCTATATAGTTGCTACAATTATAGGGGCAGCAATAGGGCTGCTGGTATTCCTCGGCGCAATAATGAAAACCTGAGGATTACAAAATATTCAATATTTATTCACGATTACCTTTTGAATGCTTTCTGTTGAAAAATTTTTGGATTCTGCAACCAAGGAGATAAATGAAAAACTAACTGGCAAAGGTATTTTGGCCTGCTCTGGGGGGCAGGACAGCACTCTTCTTGCCATTATTGCCAGTAAGGCTGCAGGAGATAGAATCCTTTCTGTATTTATAGATACAGGTCTCGTAAGAGAAGGTGAGAAAGAGAGGGTTAGAGAGATATTTGAAAGGTACAGCCTCAATTACAGGATCGTTGATGCTTCTGATGATTTTCTCTCTGCCTTAAAAGGGGTAACAGACCCTGAAAGGAAAAGGAAGATCATAGGGGCCAAATTCATAGAGGTGTTTGAAAAGGTTGCCAGGGAGTTTGGTGCCGAAACCTTACTTCAGGGAACCATAGCTCCCGACTGGATTGAGAGTGGGGGTTCTGTCAGGGACACTATCAAAAGCCATCACAATGTGGGTGGCCTGCCTGATGTTATGAACCTTAAACTTCTGGAACCTCTGAGGGACCTTTACAAAGATGAGGTTCGTATGGTGTCGGAGTATCTACATCTCCCCTCAGATATCCAGCCGTTCCCTGGGCCGGGCCTTGCAGTTAGAATTATCGGGGAGGTCACAAAGGAGAAGGCAGACATACTGAGAAAGGTCACATCTATTCTTGAAGAAAAGGTACGCGAAAGATTCCCAATGAAAGCCAGGCCATGGCAATATTTTGCAGTCCTCCTTCCTGTTCAGTCAACCGGAATACATGGGGACAAGCGAAGCTACGGAAAAACAGTATGCATAAGGATGGTTGAGACCAATGACGGCATGAGTGGAACATTCTCTAGACCAGACTGGGAATTTCTTGAAGAGGTGTCTACAGATATAACCAATGAAGTTAAAGAAATCAACAGGGTTGTTTATGACATAACCGACAAACCTCCTGCCACAATAGAATGGGAGTGAATACCACATTCAAGTGTGATGAATATATATTTTAAAGGGCATCACCTTTTCAAAAATTTTGCCGGAATAATTCTGCAAATCGTTTAATAGATGTTGAAAATACAAGTTCCCATGATCAAGACAGTCCGGGAAATAATGACCGCAAAGCCTACCACTTTTTCAGTCCCAAGTGCTGTAAACAGCCTTGTTAAAACACTTATACAGAACAATCTTACTGGCCTTCCAATTACAGACCAGTCTGGAAAGTATGTAGGAATGGTAAGCAGACGGGATATATTTGAGAATCCACACGAATCCCAGACTGCCATGTTACTTAGAAGGGCAAGGGCTGTTAGGCCAGACGATAGCATAGAGGATGCTGCAAGAGAACTTTCCAGACAGGGGAGGCGCCACATAGCGGTGATTGACGACGATAACAATGTAGTTGGCATCCTGACCCCGCAAAATTTCCTCAGAGCGATAAGGGAAAAACATGGAACAAGAAAGGTCAAGGATCTCGGCGAATTGTCTGCAGTATGCGTATATGAGGAGGATCCTGTTTCTGTGGTTTCCCATATTATGAGAATTTCCAGAACCTATGCTTCACCGGTCCTTAATCTATCCGGGCAGTTTGCTGGCATAGTAACAGACAGAGACCTCTTCGACAAGATCGATATTGAATCGAGAATGGAAACATCTGAAACTGGAATGGCTGATGATGAAGATCCATGGTCATGGGAAGGGATCAGGAATGTTTTCACATATATTATTGTTAAAAACAATGTTCAGCTCCCAAAGTCACCCGTAAAAAACATAATGGTAAGAAATCCTGTTGTAACAAACACAAATGACACCATGGAGGCAGCCGTGAGAAAGATGGAGAGTGGGAATTACAATCAGCTTCCTGTGTTCAAGGGAAGCGATGATCTGGTAGGCATGCTCTTCGATACACAAATACTGAGGATACTTTTCTGAAGTATGATATCTGAATTACAACATAGATACACCGAAAACCTGATGTGTAAATGAGGAAAAAACTATGACTGCAGAAAAAACTGAAAGCACCTATGAGAAGGTGGTTGAACTGGCCAAAAGAAGAGGTTTTTTCTGGCCATCATTTTCAATATATGGCGGAGAAGCCGGATTCTATGACTATGGGCCACTTGGAGTAATGCTGAAAGATAACATCATTCGCATTTGGAAGGAAGCCTATCTCAGGGAGAATGCTCTGCTGATTGACACCCCTGTTCTAGTCCCCAGGGCAGTTTTTCAGGCCTCCGGCCATGTAGACAAATTCCTTGATATAGCAGCAGAATGTGATAAATGCCACTTAAGGCAGAAACTTGAAACCTTCACCAAAAGTGCAGGATATGAAGAAGTGTTCGATACTGTGGAAAGCGGCCTTTCTTTTGTCAGGGACAATGTTGTAAAATGCACAAACTGCGGTACAAGAATAACCAGAGTTTATGATGTCCGGCAGATGTTCTTCCTCCCTGATCAGGGCTCTTCCGGTGACCTTTTTCTCAGGCCTGAGACTGCTCAGGGCATTTTCATCAATTTCAAGATCCTCAATAACCTGTTCAGGGGCAAGCTTCCAATGGCCGTAGCCCAGACAGGAAAAGGTTTCAGGAACGAAATAGCACCCAGGCAGAGCCTCATTAGAATGAGGGAGTTCAATATGTGCGAGGTGGAAGTATTTGTCCATCCTGAAAAGAAATTCTGGGCTGAGATAGAGTATGAGGATGATATCACTATCTGCCCCAGGTCTTCACAACCAGTCACTTTGAATGCAAGGGAAGCTGTCAATTCTGGAATTATAAGCAGCAATGCAATGGGCTATTTCATTACACTGACGCAGCAGATACTTTTGAAAATGGGTATTTCAAGGGATCGCCTGAGATTCAGGCAACATGAAAAGAACGAACTGGCACACTATTCCTTTGATTCATGGGATGCTGAAGCGGAACTTGACGGAAACTGGATTGAAATAACTGGAATTGCTGACAGGAATGATCTGAGAAACCATGAGAAGACAAGTGGAGAATCCATGTCTGTCAGTACAGAAGAAGGAGATATTGTGCCTTCTGTCATTGAACCTGCCTCCGGTGTTGACAGGATAGTTTTGAGCGTGCTGATGCATTCCCTGAAGACCAGAGAGAACGGATACACGGTGCTTTCCCTGCCTCCGGATGTTGCACCATATCATGCTGCAGTGTTTCCTCTCATGAAAAAAAATGGAATGGATCAGCTGGCACGTGAAATCTTCAGAAGCCTTTCCCTGAATGACCCATGTGTATTTTATGACGAGTCAGGATCAATAGGTAAAAGATATGCAAGGCAGGATGAAGTTGGCACACCCTACTGTATAACAATTGACGGGGCTTCCCTGGAAGACGGCACAGTGACGATCAGGGAGAGAGACAGTGCAAAGCAGATAAGGATTGCTGCTGAAGAGCTAATAAATCATGGCCTGATTGGAAATCCCAGCATTTCCCTGGATAAATTCAAGAATCAGCCTTCCTGATCCTTATGATTCCAACTGGACAGGAAAGCTCAGCCTCTATATTCTCCTCTGCCTTGCTGTCAGGTATAATTTCACTCCTGACACTTGCCTTTCCATCCGAATCCATGTAAAAATTGTCACAAAGTGCGGTGCAGATTGCATCGCCTATGCAATTCTTCCTGTCAATGCTTACCCTGTAATTACTCATTTTTTCCATCTCTGTATTTTTTCACTGATTTTTGAAGTGCGTTGAGGGAAAGAAGTGCGCACTTTTCCCTGCTGGGGCCAAGATTGAGCCCGATGTTTTTCAGGATCTCTTCAGCCCCTATATTCATTACCTCCTCTGTGCTTTTTCCCTTCACCTTTTCTGTTAGGATTGATGCAGCACCCTGGCTCACTGAGCACCCCCTGCCTATGAACTTGACATCTGTAAGTATTCCATTGTCTATCTTCAGTGAGAACTGGACTGCATCCCCGCATACTGGATTGTATTCTACCAATTGCACAGATGGATTGTCAATTTTACCGTAATTTCTAGGGGATCTGTAGTGATCCAGGAGTATTTCCATATTAATTTCTTCATCACTCATGGTATTTC
>JAJZKL010000141.1 GCA_021804185.1 Thermoplasmata archaeon
TCGCCATCTCTGAGGTCCTTGAGAAACTGTACCATGGTCTTTTCTGCTTTCTTAGCCTAATCCTTGGGGAGGATTATCTCAACTGAATAACGAGCTTTGAAAATCATATCCCCGTCCTTGGCATGCACGCGCCATTTGAGCTGGTGAGTAAGGCAGATCTGTGGAGTTGCTACAGAGCCTATCTTGCGTTCATGAAACACTGAAATAGAAAATACCTTTCAATAGCCGGTATCTGTCCCAACGCACGTCTAGGTATCCATGTCCCGATAGGTGTCCTTTGAGGCTCATGTATTTCTAATGGAACGAGTTAGACTTTTCCATGGATATTGAAGCTGGCATCTATAACACCATAACTGAGTCCAGAAAAATGTCAGAGGATGGCAAGAAAGTGGTATATGATTTGAGCAAAGGCATAGAGTTTTCAGATTTCAGGATTATCGCAAAAGCACTCTCAACGATATTTTTTCGGGAGGATGCCAGTAAATGGTATATCGAGAAGGACGGGGATATGATTTTCAAAGCTCGTTATTCAGTTGAGATAATCCTCCCCAAGGATTAGGCTAAGAAAGCAGAAAAGACCATGGTACAGTTTCTCAAGGACCTCAGAGATGGCGACTTTGCAAAAAACTTTGAAAAATACATCAAGAAATATCAAGATTATAGAGCTGGCATAGTATCAGCACTTCTGCTGGGATTATTTGGGGCAATGGCGAGGGAACAGGTAGCGAACAAGGGAATAAAGAAAGACTATTTGGCAGATATTGTGGACGAAATTCTTGGAAATATAAAGATTGTTGAAGTGTAGCTGCTTATGGGCACCATTTATCTGTATGTTCAGATCGGGACATTGTGTGGTGAAGAGTTTGGTCCGGAACTCTGAATCAACGGTACACGCCCTGAGAATAGAATGCTGTCGGGAATAACCAATCTTTACAGGCTGCCCTTTTAAGGTTAACCTCTTACTCCCGCTGTTTTGCATAATGGGGCTCTCTAGGCTTTCGATCAGTATCTTGAATTTCTTGGGTATTGCGGATCTTTTCCACTCCTCCCAGATCTTCGGCATGAAAACCCTTGCGGGATGTTCCCGGAATATGAAATGCTTCTCCCTCTCAGTGCGTTAAACGATGAGTTTTGAGTTCCTCGCCAGGGGATGATATAGAACATGCCCATGGTATCAAGTGCAGATACATTGGGAGAGGAATAGGACCCCGTAACGGCAATTAATGCGCAAAATGCGGAGGGCCGGATTTGAACCGGCGAATCCCTACGGAAATGGACTCTGAATCCATCGCCTTTAGCCAAGCTCGACAACCTCCGCAAGGCTTCCTGTGATGTTTCTCGTTTATATTAAAAATGACGATCAATGGTTGCACGTTAATGTCACCTTTCCTCTTGTCGTTGCAAGTTATAACCTGTCTTTTCGTCTGTTTTGACTTGCCTGCCCCGCGCCCATTATATGAAAGATAGCTCGCATCAGGCATTCAATGCTCCAACAATCAGAGTCAATTACCTGTAGGCGTTAGTGCATCGTACCATGCTCCTCAGTAATGTCTGGTTGGAAACGATAAATTTTTTCATGCCAAATATTCATAAATTGTCCAGCCATCAGGCGAGCGTAAACCGATGTTCGAGAATAACTTCCTTTCAATTGGTAGATTTGCAGAAAGAAACCGAAAGAAGATCGTGATCTTCTGGGTTGCCCTATTTCTCTTAATGGTTCCATTCGCAGGCAGTTTTTTTAACAATGTGAGTTATGATCTGGCGTCAGGTATAGTTCCCGCGAATTCTCAGTCTAATATTGCCCAGAATTATGTGGATAAGTATTTTCCTTCAACCAATGGCAGTTCCGGAAATAGCTCACTTGTGATCGTAACCAGCGGCACCAGCATAATAAACAACACTCCACAACTTATTCAGCTTCAGGACTCGCTCGTAAATGGCCTCCATGGCAGCCAGTATGATTACATTTCCGTTGAAAGCATTTTCACGGTTGAAAAAGGGATACTAAGGCAGTTTTCCCTAGTGGTGTACAACGAGACCAATGGTACTGATGCTGCATTGGGATCTATAAACAGCCAAATCTATCTTCTTAATGCTTCCCTAAACCAGACCTCATCCATAGTCTTTGGTTTACCCTTGTTTTACTTAAATAATTTTTCAAAGGAATTCACGATCACTGATAATTTCAATCAGAGCAGTAATTCAGCGTACAATGCCACTATGCCACTCGCCTCTGCCGTTCCAATTCTGGGTACATTTCATATGGGGACCAGTTATCTGAACAATTTCTCAAAAACATGGAATACGACGTTCAAGTTGGCAGACTTCAGCGCCAGCCCCATCGGTTATATGAATTCCGTTGTCAATTCCACAGTCACAGGCCCTTGGATAACGAGCCTTGAGGCTGCTAATTCAAGCGTTGCTGGCATTTTCTCCCTGCTGGATACCAACATATATCTGGTAAATTACACCAAACAGCCTGTCTTTGCCTCAAACCTTTACTCCCTCTCAGTCTCACAGATCTCTTCTTTCATAGCTTCCAATACAACATTGAACAGTTTTATCACGAAATTTCTCTTTGTGACCCCCACTCAGTTTGTCACCGATTCTTATTCGCTTGGTAAGGATCCAACGAGCCTGTCTGTAGCAATGGAATCGCTCACAATGGTCGTCAGTTCTGTGTACACATTGCTTGACGGGAACCCTCTGGTTCAACCGAATCCCAACAGTGCAGTTATATACACTTATGCCGAATCTACCTATCTTTCAGGTCAGCCTTTGAGTACGGAGATTGACCAGGAACTCAACACCAGCAATATCTGGAATTATCCATTCATGCCGACGCCCTACGTGATTCATCAGTTCGTTGGCTACGATAATAGAACCACGATAACAGTTCTTCAGTTTGGTAAACCTTTCGGGATTGGCTTTGTGAATCGTGCAGCTAGCATTGCGGACAACTACACTAGCGTTATCCATGGCAGCAATTATTATGTGGCGGGCTCATCGGCTTTCAGTTCCCAGCTAGGACAGGAATCTCTTGGAGGTTTAATCACCGCTCTCGCTATTGGTATTTTCCTTTCCGTAATAATTGTCGGTGTATTTTTCAGGTCACCTGTTTCTGCCTTTGTACCGCTAATGATCTTTGGTATGGTTGCGGTCATAGCAATGGGTGCGAACGGCCTCCTTTACACATATGTGTTTCACTCCGAGGCTTCGTTCATCACACCCACGCTTTTGCTTATCCTGTTGCTGGGACTGACAACAGACTACGTGGTTTACATGATGTCAAGGTTCAGAAGGGAACTCAGAAGCGGTAATGGAAATGCAGTGGCCGAAGCCGCTCACTGGTCTGGGCATGCTGTATTTACTTCTGGAATAACTGTGGCCATATCCTATCTGATACTGTGGGTGGCAAACGTGCCTTTGTTCAGTGATGCTGGCGTCACCAATGCCCTCGGAATTACCGTTTCAATCCTGGCTGCACAGACTTTTCTGGTGGCCCTCTTTGCAATATTCAGGGAGAGACTTTTCTGGCCCTCCAAACCGGCAGAGAGAACCCACGCCCCCTTTGAGAGTAGCATGAAGCGTGTTGGAAAGGTCGTCGTAAATAACAAGGGGAAAATTATCGTTGTCTTCATTGTGGCAACTTTTCTTGCAACATACATCTATGCCATCACTCCAGTGGGAATGGATGTATTCAGCCTCCTGCCAAAGAGCAGTGGCATCGAAGCGATTTCAGTGGTTAATTCTTCTTTCCACGGAGACTTCTTTGAAAGAAATTTCATGGTCATTAAGTTGCCATCGCCTATTTCTTCGGGATCCGGGGCAAACATCACTTACAACATGAGTGAGGTCGTTACAGTTACTTCCATTGAAAATGCCCTTCTTCAGAACCATGGGATTTCACAGGTGTATGGCCCCACGCTTCCCTTTGGTTACTATGTCCCTATAAGTCTGAAAGGCATTCCTGCATTGCAGCGATCTGCATATGAATCCCAGATTGCATCATACATAGGTAGCAATTCCAGCTACGTGATAATTTATTTCCAGATGGCTAGCCTTGCCTATTCTGGAAATGCAACGTCTTCTGACCTGAATATCCCTTCTGAGCTCTCATCGGTCAACACTCCCACCACATATTCATACTATATTGGTGGGCTCACGCAGGGCTGTCAGATTCTAATACCTACGTGCCCTCCCATTGCTACTCAAAGGCCTATTTCCTGAATGATGGCAATTCCGCTGAAATTAAGGGCGAAGAAAGTTACAAAGAGGATTGTACCGAGGGTGATAATCACTCCTCCGTTCTCAGATATGCTTGTTATTATAGCTTCTCTGGAGTCCTTCCCCTTCATGACCTCTTCCCTGGCACGTGTGATCATGAATATATCGTAGTCCAGCCCCACGGCCAGCAGTGTAATAAAGGTGAACAACGGCACAAAGACCAGCAGAGGCAGATGTTGGAGGTAATAGAAGAAGGCATAGGTGAAGACCAAGGACATCACCACAGTGGCTATCACCATGAGGATGAGTCTCACAGGAGTGAGGACAGAACTCAACTGGATCAGCAATATTATGAATATAGAAATGGCTAGAAGCGGTACAATGAGTGAGAATGTGGAGTGCACGTAGGTATTAGAATCTGACAGCCCCTGCGTGAGCCCACCAATATAGTATGAATATGTGGTGGGAGTGTTGACCGATGAGAGCTCAGAAGGGATATTCAGGTCAGAAGACGTTGCATTTCCAGAATAGGCAAGGCTAGCCATCTGGAAA
>JAJZKL010000142.1 GCA_021804185.1 Thermoplasmata archaeon
CCATTCTCAATTTACTTCTGTTTAGTGATCTTATAATGTTTCCATCTGCTACCAGTTCCATGGCATAGCATCTCTTATTGTGTATATAAATATTTGCTGACAGTGTCTGATATATATGCCTACATACAATGGACTACACCGCCCTACCTACATAACCGCCATTTTTGTCCTACAAAATACTGACAAATCTGATGTTCCGAACGCCATGCCATGGCATTACAAGAATTCTTATATGCTATCATTATTAATTGACCGAATGTCATTTACAACCGGATTATCACTGAAGTTTTCAATATTCGGATCTTCCCACGGGGGAGGCATTGGAGGATCTCTCGATGGCTTTCCCGCAGGTTTCAGGCTTGATGAAGATCGCATTAAAATTTGGACCGAAAGGAGGAAACCGGGATCAAGCATCTATACATCACAGAGAAAAGAGGATGACACAATAAGGATGATATCCGGTTTCACCAATGGCTACACAGACGGTTCACCAATAACTTTTATTATAGAGAATAAAGACAGCATTTCAAAACATTATGATTACCTGAAAGACAATCCTAGACCAGGACACGGAGATATTACCTTATTTTACAAATATGGAAAATACAGGAACTATAAAGGTGGAGGTTTTCTTTCAGGACGGATGACCGCCCCTATAGTGGCAGCTGGATCACTGGCTCTCGAACTCCTTAAGGAAAAATTTGGAATGGAGATTATTTCCTGGATAGACAATATTGGTGGACTATATTTTGGCGAAACAGTGCCTGAAGATTCTGAAGATCCATACAGGTTTGAAACCAGATGCAGGGACCCGGAATCGGACAAGCTATCAAGGGAACTCCTGAAAGAGGTTATATCCAGAGGAGACAGTGTTGGTGCCGGAATAAGAACAGTGGTCACAAATGTGCCTGAAGGACTGGGTGAACCGTTCTTCGACTCTGTTGAGAGTTCCATTTCAAAGATGCTCTTTTCTATACCCGGACTGAAGGGAGTTGAATTTGGATCTGGTTTCAGTTTTCAGCAGATGAGGGGGTCTACTGCCAATGACACTTTTTATGTGGATGGAGGCAGGATTAAAACAAGGACAAACCACAATGGAGGCATTTTAGGAGGAATTTCCAACGGCATGCCTCTGGATTTCAGGGTTGTTATGAAGCCGACTTCATCTATACATATGGAACAAAAAACAGTAAATATTGAAAAAATGGAGGAAAGCACTCTCATGGTTACCGGAAGGCATGACCCATGTATTGCCATAAGAGCCGTACCTGTAGTTCAGTGCTCCACTGCAATCGCATTGCTGGACCTTATGATACAATCGCAAAAGATAGACCGGGTCTTAAAAAATTAAGATTTCATGAAAAGAAACTTAGACAAAAGCTACCATGAACCTGAACATTACAACGGAAAGAGCTACTGATGATGAAATTGTAATGATGATTGTGTATTTAGCGGTCTTGAGAGATGCAAAAACACTCCCTATAAGTTTCTGGAAAGCGTTTTCATCTCCCATTCTCACCTGGGCTTCTTCCGTTGCCATTCCAACGCTAACTTCCTCAATGTTCCGTATCGCCTTGTTGACAGCAGCATATACGTAATCGGAGATTTCGCTTAAATTGCCTGTAATTCCCAGTGGATTTATATTCAATGTACCTGCGTTTACATAATGATTGTCAGTCGTGTATATCTCAACTGCGGATACAATATCCTTCAGTTTTTCCTCACATGCTTCTATTGCCTCCCGGGTTATGTTGTTCGAATCTGTCAGAACAATGGCGTTCAGTTTATCGCCAGTGTCGAATACCATTGCCTGAATACCCATAGATGCCAGATCCGGCATGGATGGAGTTACATGTCCGTATCCAATCCTTGCAGGATATTTGGATGGAAGCTTTGAGAATTCCCTGATGAATGCTTTGGGTAGAGTTGAGCAGTCCTGCAGTTCCGGTGCCCTCTCGTGAAAATAATTCTGGGCATCTATAGGGGCGAAGTTTTTCAGGGTGCTCTTTTCCACGGAATGGATCAGCTTCATCCCTTCTTTCAGTGATACATCGTCAAATGACATCTTTTCCGGAATTATAGATCCTATTCCGAAATCGCCGAATTTCATTATCCCTATTGCCAGTTTTCCTACAGTCAGCTTCTTGAATTTTGACATGGTGTTTACATAATCCATGTGATCAAGAGATCTCCTTATTGCATCAGATATTGAATCTATATCGGATTCACCTGCGCAATTATTGCTGTTTGTGGTTGTTGTGTGAAATACCATGAGATCTGAATTCAGGTCGTTGAGCCTTGATTGAAGCCTGGCTGGGAGATCACTTGAACCCAGTGTACCGAAAGGGCCAGGATGGATGTAAGGGAAAACAATGATTGCCTTCCTTGTCCCATCCTGCCTTTTTATATCAATAACTTTTACTGGCACGTTCCTCTTGCTGCGATACATTCTTTTAAAGAATCTTTCTCCTATCTTGTTTTCAGCAGATTCATTCTGGTAGTTCAGGAAGAATTTAATCAGCTTTGTGGGACTCTCACCATATTCCTGGGCAAAATTCTTGGTTGTGCTTTTTATGAAGATGACACCTGCAACAACGTATACTGCAGAAGAAAGAATGAAAGGCACAAGAACATAAAGATTCCTGAATATTACTGTAAAGGCAACTATTGAGGAAAATGTGTAATTAAGTGCAGGTATGGTTGATTTAACAATATTATCAGAGTAGTAAACGAAGAAGATCAGCGTCCTGAGAAGAGCAGTTGAAGAGATAGAGATCATTATTGCTATCTCATAGTTTTGGAATATGTGGAGGAAGTAGAGAACCCAGAAAAATATATTCCAGATCAGGAGTGATGTAAAATCCAGGAAGATTATTCGCTTAAAGGGAAACTTGAAATGAGTTATTACAAAAAACAGGGAGTCCAGGGCTATTACAAGCAGATATGATCCAAGAATGCCGAAGATCACTACGTATATGCTGCCTATGAGAAAATAATCAACTGCTAGCAGCGCCATTATGGGCAAAACATAAACCCACCAGGGAGGTGATTTTCTAACATATTTTGCCAAATCCGAAAACTTTCTATGTTCTCCTGGCTCATCCATGTGTGTACACTACAGTCGTGTATAGTCTTCTTAATTTTATATATTTTGGCTTTATTTCGCATTCAGACCTGAATAAATATCAATAAGAGCTTCCACATGATTCTTCATGCTGAATTTCTCGACGCTGAATTTCCTTGCAGCCTCCGAAAGTTTTTGGAAATATTCAATGTCGGCGTTCAGTTTTCTTATCTCTTCGCATGTTGAATCAATATCATTGAAATCTGTTGTTATGATGCCGTTCTCTTCATTACCGCTATAGTTGTTCAGCGGGAAATCCTTGGATACCAGGGCTGGAAGACCCGAGGAAAGTGCTTCCAGGACGGAGATGCCGAAAGTGTCAGATTTGGATGGGTGGATGAAAAGTGTTGAAGTCCCCAGGATCTTTATCTTCTCCTCTTCATTCACATAACCTTTCAGGCCCACAATATCGTGAAGACCTCTTGATCTTACCATGTCGCTTATATATCTGTCATCGGGACCTGTTCCCGCAATGATAAACCTTATTCCGTTAATATCCCTGAGTTTTTCAGCAATTTTGATGATGGATCTTACACCCTTGTCCTCTGCTATTCTTCCAATATAGGTGATGGTGAAGTTCTCGTGGTTTGTAGAACAGACACTGTGCACAAATCTGTCTGTATCAACAAAAAGAGGCAGTTCTTTCACAGTCTCTATTCCCCCTTTTTTTATTGTCGTATAAGCTGAACTGCTCGGGCATAAGACTATTCTGCATTTCCTGTATAAATAGAGGTTGTATCTCCATGAAAGGTTGAATGCAGTACTGCTGAAAGGGAATCGTATAGTGTTTTTCATCTTGGAAAAATCAGTGTGGAATGTCGCCACTACAGGTATCCTGAAATTAACCGCCGCAAGATATCCAATTGACCCCATGAAGAAGGAATCCTGTATATGAAGGATATCAAGGTTAAGTTTTTTAATCATCCTGAACAGCCTGAAGGGGAGAAAATTTACCGGAACTTTATACTGGGGATACATTACCAGAGGAATTGTCAAGGGTATGAACACGTTCTTCTCAGTCCTGTCCCCAGTGAGAGAAAATATGAAAACCTCGTGTCCCTTTGATTCAAGTTCCCTCTTTATATCCCTGAGATAATGCGAAACACCATCCGGAGTTGGATAATATGTTTCGGTGAAATACCCGATCCTCATGGCTGTCAGCTTATCACAGGCATGACCTTATAGTTTCCGTATCCAGTGAGAACTTTCATATATTTCGGCCATTTCCCCTGGAACCCTTCGAGATCGACAAAGAGTGTTGAAATGCTTTCCATTTTCTCCGGTGCTGATATGACCACTAGATTTTTCAAACCTATACTGTCCAGTATATCTGCGGTTATCTGCCTGTTGCCTCTGCCTATCAGGAAACCCTGTCCACCGATTGGAGACAGAAACAAGATAGTTTTTCCATTTTTCGCTGTTTTAAGAATGGTTCTGCTATCCGCATCCTCTGCCATAAGTTTCCCCTGCTTAATGATGTCGAAACCCAGATCATTGGTGGTTATCCCAAAATGCCTGCATATTGCCTTGCACGTGCTCCCTGGCCCTATTATATAACTGGTGTCAGCATCCATCTTTTCGACTATGTAGTCCACTATGCCCTCAAGATCACCAATGGAGTACTCCGCCTGCCCAAGACCTATT